>JAZUJV010000104.1:0-3964 GCA_045642945.1 Eubacteriales bacterium
CGTCGGCGACGTTCCCTGCGACAGCTACCGCATTATCTTCGAAAACGGCGTTACCGCGGGATATCATATCTGTATGAAGGGCTGGCAGCCGGCGGCGGCGCTCGTTATGACCTCGAAGACGAGCTTTGCCTATAAGATAGACAGCAACAAGGTCTACGAAGCGATGTTAAAGCACGTCTGCGCATGGCTCGAGGGCAAGGAAAACAAGCTCGCCACCGTAAAGCAGATGCTCGACCCGATATATATCATGCTCGCCGGCAAGAAGAGCCGGACCACCGGAAAAGCCGAACCCGTCGCCGAACTTAAAGAGGACGACCCGTGCTTTGACGGACTGGAATTCTATAATTTCTACGCAAACGCGAATAAAAAGAAATAGCAAAAAAAGACCGCTTCGGCGGTCTTTTTTCAGTTAGGAGTGAGGAGTGAGGAGTGAAGGAACAAACGCTTCGCGAACGGATTTTTTATATTTTTCGCGAAAGTTTACTTTCGCGCTTTAAAAGCTTTTTTGCCTACTTTTTTCTCGAAAAAAGTAGGATATATGATTATAAATTTTTCATATACGGGTTATTGCGGCGTTCGTCGGAAAGGGTGCTTCTGTCGTCGTGGCCGGGGAAGAGCTCGTAGTCGCCGGGGAGGTTTTTTAACGCTTTGAGCGAGCGCATAAGCTCTTTTTCGTCGCCGCCGAAATCGGTCGTGCCGATGCTGTTTTTAAAGAGCGTGTCGCCCGTGAACATAATTCCGTCGAAGACGTAGCAGACGCTTCCCTTGGTGTGCCCGGGCGTGGGGATGACGTAGAAGTCAAAACCGCCGACCGAATATTCGCCCTCTTTGTCGAAGATATATTCCGCCGCGTCGAAGGGACGGGGGTCGAATTTTATCATTGAGCTGAACATATCGCGCTCGGTGAGCAGATGGGCGTCGGCTTTGTGGATGGCGACGGGAGTTTTCTGGTTGCGAAGGTCGCCGACGGCTAAGATGTGGTCGAAATGGCCGTGGGTGAGCAGGATAAGACGGCAGACCGCGTCGGCTTTATGGAGCGCATCCTGAATAACGGTAAGGTCGGCGCCCGGGTCGATGACGATTGCGTCGCGCTTATCGGGGTATTTTAATATATAGCAGTTTGTCGGCATCATACCGACTTTTACGGTTATGACCTTTAAATCTTTCATAGCGTACCTCCGTGAGATTTTTATTATACAATAAAAAAAGAAGATTGTAAATAGCAAAAAAGGTCGCAAAAATCAAAAAAACCGTTGACACGGCAGAATTATTGTGATAATATTTGTTCAAATAAAAGCTTTGACGAGGACACGGGACGCGGAAACGCCGTTTTAGAGAGCTGCCGTTTGGTGCGAGGCAGTAACGGGATCCGCGGCTTATCACCTCCGAGCCGCGCGCCTGAATATAAAAGTAAGGCAAGCCGGAACTCCCGCCGTAAACAAAGGGGAAAGCGTTGAATGCGCCGCAAAAGAGTGGTTATAATGAAGTATGCTTCATCTCTTTGCAGGGATGATTTTTTTATTTCCGCCACCTCTTTTCGGACGGACGAAAGGTGATTTATTATGGAACAGCAAACGAAACTTATCGCGGAAAGACTTAAATGGGCAAGAGAAAACCTCGATATCTCCACTTACGATATGGCGGTAGCCTGCGGAATGTCGGAAGCGGAGTATATCAAAGCCGAGGAAGGCAACGACGATTTAACGTTTTCGTTCCTTTTCAAATGCGCGAAGATGCTCGGAATGGATATTTCCGAGCTGGTTTCCGGCTCCGACCCGAAGCTCGACTTCTTTAACCTGACGAGAGCGGGCGGCGGTATGCCGATAAAGCGCAGAAAAGGATTTGATTACAGACACGTCGCGCCTCTGCTTCGTAACAGAAAGAGCGAGCCGTTTATCGTTACCGCGAAATACGACGACGAGGCGCAGAATAAACCCATTCCGCTCGCGACGCACAGAGGTCAGGAATTCGACCTTATCATGAGCGGACGCTTAAAAGTCGCGCTCGGCGACCATATAGATATAATGAACCCCGGCGACAGCGTTTATTACGACAGCTCGCACCCCCACGGAATGATAGCCGTCGGCGGCGAGGACTGCACTTTTCTCGCGGTAGTCTTTAAATCCGACGAGGGAGATATAATCGACGATCCGATAGAGCATATAAACGCCCACGTGCTCGAGGACGAGAACAAAGAAAGCTACGAGCATTGTATATATCATCGCTTCACCGAGGAAAAATTCGACGAAAACGGATTTTTAAGAGAGGTAAGCTTCAAATACGCCGACAATTTCAACTTTGCCTACGACGTGGTCGACGCGCTCGCGGCGAAAGACCCGCATAAAAAAGCGCTCGTCTGGGTAGGAAACGACGGCACGGAGAGAATTTTCACCTTCGAGGATATATCCCGTATGTCGTCGAAAGCGGCGAACTATTTTAACTTTTTGGGTATCAAACGCGGCGACAGAGTTATGGTGGTGTTAAAACGCCATTGGCAGTTCTGGGTATGTATGACCGCGCTTCATAAGATAGGCGCCGTCGCCGTCCCCGCGACAAACCAGCTTGTCGAACACGATTTCGAATATCGCTTCAACGCCGGCGAGATAAGCGCGATAATCTGTACGGCGGACGGAAACACCGCTTCGCAGGCGGAAGCCGCTTCGCTTAAAGCCCCGACCTTAAAGACGAAGATCGTCGTCGGCGGCAAAAGAGACGGCTGGATGGATTTCAACTCGGAATTCGTGCGCTTCTCCTCGACCTTCCAAAGAATAGAAACGAAAGCGACCGACCCGTCGATAATGTTCTTTACGTCGGGCACGACGGGATATCCGAAGCTCGCGATGCATTCGTTTACCTACCCGCTCGGGCATATAGTAACCGCAAGGCGCTGGCACATGGCGAATCCCGAGGGATTGCACCTGACCGTCGCCGATACGGGCTGGGGCAAAGCATTGTGGGGCAAGCTTTACGGACAATGGTTCTGCGAAGCTCCGGTGTTCGTCTATGACTTCGACCGCTTCGACGCCGAAAAGCTTTTGCCGATGTTCGAAAGATACAATATAACCACCTTCTGCGCTCCTCCGACGATATACCGTTTTCTTATCCGCGAGGATATCTCGAAATATAACCTTTCCTCGCTTAAAAACGCCTGTATCGCGGGCGAGGCGCTAAACCCCGAGGTTTATAACCGCTTCCGCGACATAACGGGGCTTAAGCTTATGGAAGCGTTTGGTCAGACCGAAACGACGCTTGTGATAGGCAACTTCTCGGGAATGGAACCGAAACCGGGGTCGATGGGCAAACCGAGCCCCGCTTACGACGTGGCGCTGTTACGCGATGACGGAAGCAAAGCGGGCGTCGGCGAAGTCGGCGAGATTTGTGTAAAAGTGAGCGAAAAACGCCCCGTCGGGCTTTTCCTCGGGTATTATAAAAATCAGCAGGCGACTGACGAGGTTTTGCACGACGGCTATTACCATACCGGCGACACGGCTTATTACGACGAGGACGGATATTTCTGGTACGTCGGGCGCGTGGACGACGTTATCAAGTCGAGCGGCTACCGCATAGGACCTTTCGAGATAGAAAGCGTCATAATGGAGCTTCCCTACGTGCTTGAATGCGCGATAACCGGCGTTCCCGACGAGACGAGAGGTCAGGTCGTAAAGGCGACGATAGTGCTTACGAAGGATAAGGAGCCGAGCGACGAGCTCGTGAAAGAGATACAGGATTACGTCAAACACCACACGGCACCGTATAAATATCCCCGTAAGGTCGAGTTCGTCAAGGAGTTACCGAAGACGATATCGGGCAAGATCAGAAGAAACGAAATAAGAAAACAGGACAATAAATAATTAAAAGACCGCTTCGGCGGTCTTTTTTCGAGAGATAAACGCCTTCGGCGCGATATCAAAAGAGATAAGCGCCTTCGGCGCGATATGAGAGATAAACTCGGCTTCGCCGAGTG
>JAZUJV010000105.1:0-4388 GCA_045642945.1 Eubacteriales bacterium
TACGGCGGAATAAAAGAAATCGCCGACACCTCCTGCGGACACGCGATGTACGGAGCGGAGGCAAGCAGAATGTCGACGCTCGACTTCCCTCTCGGCGGCAACACGAGATATTATCTCAATACCACCGTTACCGACGGCGACGGAAACAAATCGACGCTTGACTGCACGGATTTCAAAGGAAATCTTCGTATACCTTATGAAAATCCCTCGATAATCAGCAAGAGCGAATCGGGCAGCGTGAACTACGAGGTAAAAGACGTTAACGGATATCTCGGCGCTTTCGTTGATATATCGACGTTTATTCTCTGCGTTCAGACGCAGACCGAAATAAGCACTCTCGACGACATCAATCCCGAAACCGTCGCGATGGGCAACGTCAGCACCACGCTTAAGCCGGTCGACGTTACCGACATAAGCGAAGATCAGCCGGGCGGAATGGAATTTGATACCGACGGCGACGGCGGCTCGCCGATGAAGGAGCTTGACATAGCGGCGAAGATGAATCTTCCCTCTTTCTCCGGCTCGCTTACTTCTTATTTCAACCTCCAGACGCTTAACCGCAACCAGATAATCGTTTCTCTCGGTATTCCCGTAGCGTCGCTTTCCTATTCCTCGAAAACCAAATCGAGCACGGATAAAGACGGCAATAAGGTGGAAGACAGCGAGGTCGTTGACTCGCAGGGCTACAAGGTGCACACGAAGACCACGACGAAGACCGTCGTAGACGAAGAAGGTAACCCCCAGACCGTCAACACCGTAGAAACGATGACGACGAAAACCACCGTTGAAACGCTTCCGAACGGACACGAGCGCACCATAGACGAAACTCATATGAAGAATATCACCGACGGCGGAAAGGCCTCTTATTTCAACGAAGTCTACGTTGTTGAAAAATGGACCGACGACGACGGTGAACACGAAAAAGTCATCAGCGACACAGTAAACTCCAATCCCTACGAATCGACGGCAAAAACGACCTATTGGAAGTCGAAGGCTTTGGACGACATGAAGAACGTCAACACCAACCTCGCGGACATCTTCAGCAAAAAGCTGTTCACCGAGCCGTCGCAGAACTATAAGGACACCAAGAACGGCACAGCGAACAAATTCAAAACCTTCGCGCTTTCGTTCAGCATCAAATTCGCCGCTTTGATAGAATACGACAACCTTAAAGGCGAATGGGTATTCAAAAAAGCGATAATCTCGGCGACTGCCGCGATAAGCTTCAGATTCGAAGTCAGATTCTGCCCTGTCGTATACCTTTTCATAAAGGTTTCGTTCAGCGTTACCGTCGCGGCGAACATCACCTTCCCCTTCAAAAAGAACAAGGGCGACGCGCTTGGCGCGATAGACTACGAAAAAATCGGAGCGAAGAGCGGAAGCGTAAGCACGCTTAAAGAAGGTCAATGGGCGGTGCTTGTGCTCGACACCGACACGAAGGTCGATTCGGGTACGGCTTTAAACGGCTTCAGTATGAAGTTCAAAGGCAAGGTAAATATGTACGTTGCCGAGGACTATACGTATTTCAGCGACACGAAAGCCAACTCCGGTAAATTCATTACCAAAGGCACGTTGTCTTCGGACGGTCTGACCGACACCGACGTAAGACTTGACAAGCATACAGGCGGAAAGCTTTACGTAGGTATCTGCGCAAGACAGGACACCGAATTCACCGATCTGCGCGAGCTTTTCGTTACCGGACGCGGACAGGCGTTCAACGATTTGGGCATAACGCTCGACCTTACCGCCGAAGCGGGCATAGGCTTCGATATGATATGCTTCGGCGTCGAAGTATTTTTCAAATTCAACATCAACGCCATATTCCAGATAGCCGGAATAAGCCCCGTTACCGGAAAGCGCGACAGCGACGTTACATATTTCAACGTTTCGCTTGCGCTCTCAATAAGCGCAAGATTCCTGCTTTTCAGCTGGTCGATGGATATGATAGGCGTTTATTACACGGTTTCCAAGCCCTATCCGCACGGACCGGCGACTATAAACAGAGGCGTGCAGGCGTTCGGAAAGCTTAAACCTCTGACGGCGTCGTATAACTCGGTTTATGAAAGCGACGACGGAGAAATCAGGATAAGATGCAATTCTCCGCTTAACACGGCGAGAACGCAGAAGCTTTTCGGCGTCATCCCCTCGAACGCGTTCACTCCCGACGATTACACTATCCCCTTCCAGTTCTCCGGCTACGGCTCGACGGGCAACGGAATAAAGCTTACCGACGAGCTACCGGCGGGATATAAATATAAATCCTTCGTCGTCGGAAACGACAGCTATATCGTTTATCCGATATCCGTCGGCGGTGTAGCGGGCGTAGACGCGTCGCAGCTCGTTATGAGCCGCGTCGCAGTTGAAGGCGAGACGACGGGACTTGTAAACCCGATAAAAGAATCCTCGGCGAAGCCGTATATCGTCATCGACGATCACGCAACGTCTATGGAAAACACGGGCGACCTTGAATTCTCGGTAGACGTTAACGGAAGCGTCGTAACGGTCGTATGGTCGGGTTACGCTTCGCAGGCCGAGGACGATAATATAACGATGGACGAGGCTTCGAAGAACACCGTCATCAAGACGGCGTCGATTGACCTCGGCGACGGTACGCAGACGAAATTCGGCGGACACGAAACGCTTGACGCCGAAGTCGGCGTTTACAGACAGAACCCGATAGTAAAAGACGGCAACGTGTTCTATACCGAAACGAACGGGTATGAAAGCGTTGACGGAAAAATTCAAAAATACGCGGAATTTTTAAAGATTACCAAAGGACTTACCGACGAAGAGATCGCGAAGGGCGCCGCGGCACCCGAAAAAGCGCAGGATCTCTTTAAATACCAGAATTTCGTATCCGTTACCGAGCTTTCGGGCGACGGCTCGACTATCGTAGTCAAGCTTAAAGACGGAAGTGAGATACGCGAAAACGTCGCTGGCGAAGCGGGCGAATATATAACCGATATGACGGTAAGCGAAAGCGGCGACGGATATATCGTCGCGTATACCACCAAATGCGGATATTATTTCGACAAAGACGGGAATACCGTTGCAGGCGAGCTTACTAAGGATTCCGATTTCGGAACGGTAAAACGTTTCTACGTCAGAAAGTTCGGTAAAGACGGCTTCGGCGACGCGGTCATCGTAAGAACGCTTATCGACTTTGACGGATGCTACGACAACAACATTTCGGAAGTGCCTTTGCTTAAAGACGGCGTTTACGCCGGCGGCGCTCTCGTTGAAACCTACGCCGACCCGCAGGTATCCGATCTTAAGTTCGTGAACGCGGATCTTTACGGCGACGGCAGAGAAAATATTCTTATATTCAACATGAACGGCAACACCTACGCTTTCACGGAAACCGACATCAAGTCGGTTATCGGCGGAAGCAAAGGTGAGATCAAAAAGATATTCACCGAGGATTCGGGACTTAACGTCACGATAGGCGACGACGGAAACGGCAAGCTCGTGGCGCTTTACACGAAGACGGTGAACGACACTTCGAACACCGCGCTTTACACCTCGTGGTGGGACAAGGAAGAAGGCAGATGGGGCGACGGCAACATACTCGCCATGAATCACCTTCAGGTATATGAGGACAGAACGAAATTCGCGCTTTCCTCCGAAGAAGCCGAAAAAGCATATCTCGGCGAAACGACGGGCAACGAAGAATACGACAGATACGTTGCCGCCGCGGACGGAAACGAGAGAAACAATCTTCGCGGAAGCATGGATTACGTTGTTTTCGAAAATCTTCAGACCGCGGTAATCGCGAAACTTACCGACGACGAGAAATATGAAAACGAGCTTATCGCCTTCGCGCAGGCATCCAAATACGGACTCACGAAGGTCGAGACCGAGTTCGGCGGCGAAAAGATCACGCAGGTAGTCAACGACGGCGAAAGCGCCAAGGTCGGCTTCTATGCCGTTACCTTCGGCGCGGGCGAGCAATACGTCGCGGAAGAATATCTTACGCTCGACGAAAGAAACTTCTCGGCGGGAAGCAAGCTTACCGGCAAAGTCGGATTCACGAACCTCGGCACCGCTTCGATAAGAGGCTCGGAGGCAAACCCGATAACCGTAGAGCTTAAAGCCGTTACCGAAACGGTCAATTACGTTCAGTCGCTCGCGAAATGGAACATTTATTCGAACGTTCCCTCCGGCTCGGAGATAACGCTCGAGCTCGTTTCGGATTCGCTTAAAGCGGACCTTCCCGACGGCACTTACTTCGTGCTTACCGTCAGCGAGGACAAGGAATATATCGAAAGCACGGGCGGAACGGCTTACGGCAGCGTAAGCGAAGCGCTTCTGACCGTCGGGAGCTCGCCCGCGCTCGCTATCGAAAAGAGCGAGGTCACCTTCGCGAGGGGCGTCGGCGACAAGGAATA
>JAZUJV010000106.1:0-3542 GCA_045642945.1 Eubacteriales bacterium
CGTCTACGCGATATGCCGCGGGATGCAGATGTTAGGCGTCGTGAGCGGCGCGACGCTTATTCAGGATATCGGGAATTACTGCAAAGAAAACGGCATAGATTACGCCGACACGCACAGGATGCCCGCCGGCACGCCGAACAGGGATTACGCGCGGCATAATATCGAGATAATCGACGAAAATTCGCATATTTTCGAAATTATCGGAAGCAAAAGCTTTGAAAACATCACGTCGTGGCATCATCAGGCCGTCGGAAGCGTTGAGGGCACGAATTTAAAGGTAACGGCGATAAACGAAACAGACGGATTAACTGTCATTGAAGCTATCGAAAGGACGGACAAGACGTTTATTATCGGGCTTCAGCCGCATCCCGAGGCAATCGCGAAAAAATACGTTTCGGGTGAAGACGACGTATGCGACGGCGAAATTTGTCAGAAATTCGTCGACACGCTCGTTGAATACGCGAGGAAAAAATGATAAACAAAATTTTCGGATATATAAAAAACAACAAGCATTGTCTGCTTGTGCTTTTCTGGCCTGTCGAGGTGCTTTGGTATTTTCTTTTAAAGACCTTCACCGCCGAGAGCGACGTTCTTTTGATACATACGCCGCTTGACGACAAAATAGTTTTTTGCGAATGGTTTATTATTCCCTATTGCCTTTGGTATCTTTATATCGCGGCGGTTTTGCTTTATACGCTTATAAAGGACAAGCGGGATTTCGTTCGCGCATGCGCGCTTATCTGCCCGTGTATGCTGTTGCCGATGTTGTTTTGCACGATAATCCCGAACGGGCTTTCGATGAGCATACGCCCCGATTTCGACGCTTTGGGGCGCGAGAACATCGCGACGTGGCTCGTTAAGCTTATCTACGCCGCCGACACGCCGCCGAGAAACGTTATGCCGTCGATGCATTGCGCCGTAAGCGTAACGCTGTTTTTCAGCGTTTTCAAGGCGAAGGTTTTTGAAGGCAAAAGGGTTTTGAAAATCGCCGCGCTTTTGCTCTCCTTGACGATTTGCGCTTCGACGGTTTTCGTAAAGCAGCATTCGGTATTAGACGTTTTCGCGGGCATAGGGCCCGGAGTCGTAGTTTGTATTATCGTGAGCATTGCGGAACGCTGTATAGATAAAAAAAGAGGCTGACGCCTCTTTTTTTATTCAGTCAGCCATTTTTATCCAATCGGTTTTGGGGCAATCCGTCGCGACGAGGCGGGTATCTATTATTTCGCGGAAGTCGGACGAGAAGAGGGATCTGTAATATTTTTCCACCGTAAGATCATCTTCGTTCGCGAGGAAATAATCGTAGCCCGCGTGGGGATTATTCGGATTCATCGGGTGAGTCTCTGTATCTATCGCGTAGAGGTATTTATAGCTTTTATCGGATTCGAGCGTATCTTCATAGCAGGCGCGGTCGGCGATTTTATAGCCGTCTTGAGCGTCGTAGGTAAGGTCGACGAAGAAGAGGACGGGGTTTAAAGAATCCATATCGGCAGTGCCTTCGGAATAGAAATGGACGATATAGAGGGTGGATTGCAGGAAGTCGCGGTTTTTGATGCCGTTTAAAAACAAGTCGAGAAGCTCCGCGCCCGCGGCGAGTTTGCCGTCCTCGAAGACGAGGTAGCCGCCGCGTTTGCACATCTCTAAATATTGCTCGGCGGTGAAATTATCGGGGGACTTATAGCGGGCGGTATCGAGGCAGATAAGCTCGCTTCCGATATCGAGATTCCACCTGCCGTCGCCCCAATAGGGCTGTATATTACCGTTTTCGTCTTTCAGAACAAGCTTTTTGCCGTCGCATTCGACCAAAAATCCGCAGTGGTAAAGCTTTCCGCTTACGACGTAAAAACCGTCGGGCGTCCGGTTATCGGTTGGCGATATGCTTTTTACGACGACGAGGTTGAAGGTGTTGCGGAAGATTATCATGCCGTCTTTAAAGACCGTGAAGACCTCGGTCCAGAGCCCCGAAGTCGGGCCGGGGACGTTCGTGATAGTTTCTTTTTCGCCGTCGCCGTCGATATCGAAGTCGATTTTACGGGTAAGGTCGGGAAATAGCGCGTCGTATGAAGTATAATAATCGGTCAAATATTCCATTTCGGATTCCGTAAGCGTATTTTTTGAAGTATCGGAAGTATCGGAGGTATCGGGCACGACCTCGTGCTCGCAGGAAATCATCGGCAAAAGGAGCGCAAAAGAGAGGAAAAGCAAACAGATTTTTTTCATATCGTTACTCGCTTTCTTTGACCGAGGCGATGATTTTTTGTATCTCGTCGTCGGAGAGCTTTTCGGTAGCGGAGAGGGTATAAAAATAATTTTCGTCGCTCCAGCAATAGAACACGCCGCTTATCGCGGGGGAGTCGGAACGGGATATCGAGTTCGACATAATGACTTCGCCGAAGTTCGAAAGCGCGGGGTCTGTCGAAGCAACGTTTTTCGTATTGACGCTTTCCGCCGGAGTGGCGGAGAAAAGCATTAAATCTTCGCCTTTGGAATAGGAGAGCATCACGGTATCGCCGTATTCCTCGGCGGTCAGGATATAGCCGTCGGGGACATAGGCGGGTTTGATTTTCATATCCGTAAGCTCGGGCTCTTCGGAAAGACAGAGCGATTCGGTGGGAGAAAGCGATTCGGCGGGGGTATCTTTTATCAGAAACGAAAGCGGGAGGACGCAGAGGGCGGCGATAAGCGCGGCGGCGCTTATAAGCGTCAGTCGGCGGACGAAAGAGGGCTTTTTGCTCTTTTCGCCGAGAAGGGTTTTCATATCATTTTCGAATTTTTCGGAGGGAGTCCAATCGGTCTCTTCGATATTTTTTAAATTATCGAGCTCGGCTTTTAAGCAGGCGGCTTTTAGTTTTTCGTTCATTTGTCGTATCCTCCTTTCGCAAGCGTTTCTTTTAGCATTTTCGAAGCGCGGGTGAGACGCTTTTTGACGGTTTCGATATTTTCGCCGAGTGCTTTCGCTATCTCTTTCGGCTTCATACCGTCGAGAAAGCGAAGTATCACGGCGTCGCGGTAGAGAGGCGGCAGGGCGTTTATCGCTTCGGAGAGCAGTTCTTCGTCGGCGAGGGCACAGACCTCGGCAAAGACGTCAAAGTCCGACGGGATATCCGAAGAGAGTTCGGAAGAAATCTCGATATTTCGCGAATTCAATATATTTATCGCGCGGGTCCTCGCGCTTCGGCAGACGTAAGCTTTAGTTTCGGGCGAAGAAATATCGTTTATCTTATCGAGATTTTTCGAAAGCGAGATAAAGGCTTCGTGAACGGCGTCTTCGGCAAGAAATTTATCGTGAAGCACGCTTATTGCTGAAGAAAACATTATTTTCGCGTAGGTTTTATAGAGAATTTCGAGCTTTTCGGCGTCGGTGTTTATCACGAGTAACAGCACTTCCCTACCTCCTTTCTATAAGTATAACAAGATAAAATCAAAATCGTGGACAAAAAACCGCCGAAAAATTTTCGGCGGGATTTTTTGTTTTGTTATCAGCCGATGACGACTTCGTGGCCGGTACGAAGTCGGAGGCCAAGCGGTCTTAGGAAGACAAATTA
>JAZUJV010000107.1:0-4774 GCA_045642945.1 Eubacteriales bacterium
GTGAAGATGACTTTGCCGCCGTGGATGCCCGCGCCCGGGCCTATATCGACGATATAGTCGGCGGATTCTATCGTCTCTTCGTCGTGCTCGACGACAAGCACGGTGTTGCCGATATCACGGAGCTTCTGAAGAGTGTTTATAAGCTTTCGGTTATCGCGCTGGTGAAGACCGATAGACGGCTCGTCGAGGACGTACATAACGCCGACGAGCGAGCTTCCTATCTGCGTCGCGAGGCGTATCCTTTGGGCTTCGCCGCCGGAGAGCGAGCCGGCTTTACGCGACAGAGTGAGATAGCCCAAGCCGACGTTTTCGAGGAAGGAGAGGCGGGCGTTTATCTCTTTTAAAATTTCCCGCGCTATCTCGGTTTTGGTACGCGTAAGCTTAAGAGAGGCGAAGAATTTTCGCGCGTCGATGACCGACATGGCGCAAAGGTCGGAGATATCAAGACCGCCGACGGTAACCGAGAGAGATTCGTGCTTTAAGCGTTTTCCCTTACATTCGGGGCAAGGAATATAATCCATGAACTGGTCGTAATATTCGCGGGATTCGTAGCCGCCGCCGTTTTTATAGCGCTGCTCGATTATTCCGACGATGCCTTTGAACGACGGCTCGGCGACGGATTTGCGTTTTCGCTTGTTGCCGTACATAAGGACGCTGTACGCTTCCTCGGACATTTTATCTATCGGGGTATGGACGTCGAAATCGTGGAATTTGCCGACGGCGTTTAAAATATCGGCAAGATATCCGCCGGGCTCGCAGCTTTTGAAGCCGTTGCAGACGCAGGCGCCGGAGAACATCGAGAGAGATTTATCGGGGATGAGTTTTTCTTCGGAAATGACGTTGTTTTCGCCCAAACCGCCGCACGCCTCGCAGGCGCCGGCGGGGTTGTTGAAGGAGAACATCCGCGGGGTGAGCTCGCCTATCGAGATACCGTGGGTCTTGCAGGCGTAGTTCTGGGAGAAGGTAAATTCGTTATCGTCGGGGACGTCGGGGAGCGAGATCTTCACTATCCCCGAAGAGAGCTTGGAGGCGGTCTCGACGCTTTCGGCAAGGCGGGAGCGGACCTCTTCTCCGCGCATGACGAGACGGTCGACGACGACGTCGATATCGTGTTTTATATTTTTATCGAGGGAGATAGTCTCGCTCAAATCGTACATATTCCCGTCGACGCGGACGCGGACGTAGCCGCTTTTTTTGGCGTCCTCGAAAACCTTTTCGTGCATACCTTTTTTGGCGCTGACGACGGGGGCGAGAACGAGGAAACGCGTACCCTCGGGGAATTCCATTATTCTTTCGACTATTTCGTCGACCGATTGCTGTTTTATCTCCTCGCCGCAGACGGGGCAATGGGGAACGCCGATACGGGCGTAGAGAAGTCTTAGATAATCGTATATTTCGGTAGCCGTGCCGACGGTGGAACGCGGGTTGCGGGAGGTGGTTTTCTGGTCTATCGAGATAGAGGGAGAAAGTCCTTCGATCATATCCACGTCGGGTTTATCGAGCTGTCCCAAAAACATTCTCGCGTAGGACGAGAGAGATTCGACGAAGCGGCGGTGCCCCTCGGCGTAGAGGGTATCGAACGCGAGGGAGGATTTTCCCGAGCCGGAAAGGCCCGTGAAGACCGTGAGCTTGTCGCGGGGGATCGAAACGTCGATATTTTTTAAATTATGGACGCGTGCGCCCTTGACGGTTATATTTTTATCCGACATATTTTACCTCTTTCACATAAGGCGTCTTATCTTATCACGAAGCGCGGCGGCGGTCTCGAAATCGAGATTCTTCGCCGCTTCCTTCATTTCGGAAGTCAGGCGGTCGATAAGCTTTTTCTTTTCGGAAGCGGACATATTTTTGATTTTTTCGGCTTTTTCCGCTTCTTTTTTCATAGTTATTTCGAGCGGAGCGCGTATCTCTTTGACGATAGTCTTCGGCGTGATGCCGTGGGCTTTGTTGTAGGCGTCCTGTATGCCGCGGCGGCGTTTCGTCTCGTTTATCGCGCGCTCCATCGAGCCCGTGATATTATCGGCGTACATTATGACTTTGCCCTCGGAGTTTCGCGCCGCTCTGCCGATAGTCTGGACGAGCGAAATTTCGCTTCGCAGAAAGCCCTCTTTGTCGGCGTCCAGTATCGCGACGAGCGAGACTTCGGGAAGGTCGAGCCCTTCGCGAAGCAGATTTATGCCGACGAGAACGTCGAATTCGCCGCTTCGCAGCCCGCGTAAGATATCCATACGCTCGATCGTGTCGATATCGTAATGCATATAGCGGCATTTTATGCCCGAAAGCTCGAAGAATTCGGTCAGGTCCTCCGCCATTTTCTTGGTGAGCGTGGTAACGAGAGTTCTTTCGTGTTTTGCGGCGCGAAGCCGAATTTCGCCCGCGAGGTCGTCGATCTGGTTTTTGGTCGGTCTTACCTCGACCTCCGGGTCGAGAAGTCCGGTAGGTCTTATTATCTGTTCGACGATGTTATCGGAAAGCTCTTTTTCGTATTGCTTCGGGGTGGCGCTGACGTATATAGTCTGTCCGCGCTTTTCGTTGAATTCCTCGAAGAAAAGCGGGCGGTTATCGTAGGCGGAGGGGAGGCGGAAGCCGTATTCGACGAGGTTTTGCTTACGCATCCTGTCGCCCGAGGACATTCCGTGCACCTGCGGGAGCATAACGTGGCTCTCGTCGACGAACATGACGTAATCCGACGGAAAATAATCGAGAAGAGTATAGGGTGCGCTGCCGGGTTCTCTGCCCGAGAGGACGCGGGAATAGTTCTCGACGCCCGAGCAGAAGCCGATTTCGCGTATCTGTTCGACGTCGAACATCGTTCTTTCGCGTATCCTTTGAGCTTCGAGATATTTATCCTGCTTTTCGAAATAGGCGATACGCTCGTCGAGCTCTTTTAATATCTCTTTAAGCGCCTTTTCGCGCTTTTCGGCGCTGGTAACGTAATGGGAGGCGGGGTATATCGCGACGTATGACATATCGGCGACGGCTTCGCCCGTTACGACGTTTATGACGGATATCCTGTCGACCTCGTCGCCGAAAAACTCGATTCTGACGGCGTCTTTATCGGTGTTCGACGGGAAGATATCGACGACGTCTCCGCGCACTCGGAAATTGTCGCGCTCAAATCCGATATCGCTTCGCGAATACTGCATCGCGACGAGGCGTTTTATCACGTCATCACGCGGAAAGATACTTCCCTTTCTTATCGAAAGTACACTTTGGGCGTATTCCTCGGGGTCGCCGAGAGAATAGATACAGCTTACCGAGGCGACGATTATCACATCGCGGCGCTCGAAAAGCGAGCTTGTCGCGCTGTGGCGGAGTTTATCTATCTCGTTATTGACGGCGGCGTCTTTTTCGATATATATATCTTTTCCCGGGACGTACGCCTCGGGCTGGTAGTAATCGTAGTAGGAAACGAAGAACTCGACGGCGTTATTCGGGAAAAGGGCGCGCATCTCGGAGCAGACCTGCGCGGCGAGCGTTTTGTTGGGCTCCAGAATTATGGCGGGGCGGTTTAAAGACGCGATGACGTTGGCCATGGTGAAGGTTTTGCCCGAGCCCGTAACGCCGATGAGCGTCTGGTCGCGCAAGCCCGCGTTCACGCCCGACACGAGCGATTCTATCGCTTCGGGCTGGTCGCCGGTAGGTTTAAAATCGGATATGAGTTCAAAAGTTTCCATTCGGTTTCCCTTTTCGGTTCGGATTTTTTCGTAGTATATTATTATATCATATATTATTATAAAAATAAAGAGGCACCGACGAAAAATTTCATCGGTGCCGTGGAAAAATTTTATATTTTTACGTTTACTTTATCGCGTTTTCGACGTTGACGACGAAGCGGAACGAAACGCGGCGGCAGGCGGCTTTATCTATCTCGCCGTCGGAATCGTAGACGGGTCTGCTGTTGGAATATCCGACAGCCTCGATAGCGGAAGCGAGCTTGGCGTTTTTCTTGTCGGAAGCGTGGGTGCTGCAGTATTCGATGCAATAATCTTTGACGTTGTTGGATCTTTCTTCGGAAAGAGGAAGTCCGCTTTCGTAGGTGGAGTTGGCGGTGGGAGCGGTATGTCCCTCGACGACGGTCTTCGCGATAAATCCGTCGTATTTTTCATCAAACGCGACGGAGACGTAGGCTTCGAGGAATTTGTCGATAAGGGCTTTTCCTTCATCGGTGATGATCGCGGAGTCGCCGCCGAAGAGGACGCTGGCGTCCATGGCGATCTCGCCGGTGAGACGGTTGATTTTTACGTTGATGCCTTTGGCGGCAAATTCTTTGGAAAGGTCGTTGAAGAGGTCAGTCTTCTTTTCGTCGATGCTCTTGACGTCTTCTTCGGTAAGGCCCTCGGTATCTATACCCGCGATCTCGAGATAGCCGTATTCTCTGTCCATATAGCTATAGGAATAATCGTATTTTTTCGTACCGTCGAAGAAATACGCCTGAAAATCGTCGAACACACCGTCCTGGCTTTGGATTATATAGGCGAACTGTTTGACGATTATCGTTTCTTCGCCGGAGTTATTATCGCAGAGATAGAAGGTTACTCTTCCGTTATCCTCGAATTTATAGGCGGCATAATGGTAGAATTCTCTCATGTCTTCGCCTTCCTTTATGCGTTTTTTTGCATAGTTAAACGACCCGTTTGTGGCGCAGATACAGTCGATATCGCCGATAAGCGGAGTGTCGGGAGCGGAATAGCTGCTGAATTCAAGACCGCGTGTATTGTTGGCAGAAAAATTATAAGCAGTGAATACAATGGCGTCGTCGTCGGTTTTGAGC
>JAZUJV010000108.1:0-3457 GCA_045642945.1 Eubacteriales bacterium
TTCCACAATACCGAAAGCTGTGCACGGCGCGACACAGTCTTGTTATTCTTTGCTTTGCGCTGAATTGTCACATTATCTTTTTCAATGCAGATAATACCCCAATAATCCGGTATTTTTTCAGAAGCGGAAGAAAGATGACTCCGACCGACAACGATATAATTACTGTCAAAAAATCGATCGTAAGTGCGTACTTGTTCAGCTAACCTTTGATAATTATCGCTGTCACTTTTTATTTCATATCCGGTCAACTCATCAGAAACAACCATTAAATCACAAATAGAGTTACCGATGTTTTTCTCCTGATATATCCGCATTTCTTTGCCTTGCGTTTGTAAATATGCAATTAACACTTTTCTGATTTCTTTGTCTTTCATCTGACCACTACCTTTTAAGTTTTGTTAAATTTTCTTCCGCGGTTCTTAAACGGATTCTGTTCGTCGCGTCGGGGTTATCCAAAAGCTTTCGCGTTGATTCGATTTTTGAAAGTGTTTCGGATATCATATTTTTGATATTATCCGGAACCTTATTAAACGAACGTATGAAATTCATAATTCTTCGCGCGTTGCCTTTCGAAGAATCGCCCATCTCGACACGGTACGTTAACTCCGGATTGCCATATTTTGGTGTCAGATTTCATATTTCCCAAGCGGAAGTCTTATCGCGCCGTTTTCGGAAAGAAAATCCGTTTTGTGCGAGAGTTTTTTGTCGGGCGGGAGGAATTTTATCCGTTTACGGTAACATTCCAGCGCGACATCGTAGGCCTCCACGGCTATAGGCGACATATTGTCGCCGAGAACGCTTTTTATTATCTCTTCGTCGCGGGCGTCTACCGTCGCTTCAAGTCCGACCAAAAGCGGTTCCGCTTTGAAAAACGGCGCGTTTTCGCTTAATGCGGCGGCGTAGAATTCAAGCGGGCAGGCCTTTTTGTATTTCCAAAGCGCGACGCAGACCTTAAGATACTCCGCCGCGTTTATTATCGCGTGAGACTCAAGCGCCGACGCTCCGGCATTCTTTATATATGCCTCGCGCGCCTTTTCGTAAAGCCGCACAAGGTCATCAAAATCCTTCGGAACGCCCTCGGATATTTCCTCGAAAACCCTTCGGCATCCGATACCCGTCATATCTCCGAAAAACCCGGGGATTTCTTCGCCGTTTTCGTTTTCTTCTTGTATTTTTCCCGTGGCACGAAGCTTTTTCAGCATCGCGAGCTCGGAGATACCGCAGAACGTAACGTTGACGACGCCGGAAACATCCTCCGATGTCACCGTCGGCAACCCGTAAAAATCATCGGGTTTAACGGGTGCGAACGACGTTATCTTTTCGCCTCCCGGCGCGAAAACGAGGCGATTTATATCCGCCGAGAATATGCGGTCGAAGCGGACCTCGAAAATCTTTTCCTCAAGCTCGCGCCTTTTCTTTTGTGAAATGTTCGCTCTGTGCTTTGTCAAAAGCTCGTCGAGACGTTTTTTCGCATCGCAATTCATGTTTCCGCCTTCCGAGGCGAAAGCAACGCCGTCTTTTCCGAAAGCCGCGGTTATCTTTTCCCACAGTTCCATGGGTACACAGTCGGAAACGTAATAAACGGGCTCTTCGTCCACTCCGCCGCGGAAAAACAATACGCCGTTTTCGTTCATGACTTTCTCGACGTCCGCCGTAACCGAAGCGAGCGTCTTATTTTCGGTTGGCACAAGGATATCTATATACTCTATCCTCCGTTCTATCTCCGACGGGCCGTCTATAACGAGTTCTTTCGCGATTTCTTCGCCGAGCGGCATATACAGAAGCATCGTTTCCTCAGCGTTCGCTATTCTTTTCGTGCGCGCGTTTTTCCCTTTTATCGCCATAAGGCACAGTTTGTCCTCGGGAGTGATATAGTTCCCGACGTACCCCGCGATTACGGGTTTTCCCGCCGATTTGACAGCGGAAATAAACTCATGCACCTCATTTTTGCGGTGCAGCAGCTCGCGGCCCGACGTTTCGACGGCGGCGAAATCCGCGAAGCTTACGTCGTAGGTCCTATACGCCATCTCGGCAGCCGTCGGGACTATTCCGATCAGCATCCCGTCTCTGTGCGCCAAAAGCTCACGAAGCATTAGGCATCCGTTTTCGAGCTTTGAAACGGCGGCGTAGACGGATTTTAGCCCTTCGCGATTCGCGGCGATAAGTATCAGCGAATGCTCCCGATTTTCGCTTGTCGCTTTGACCCGTACCGCGAAAATCGGCTTTACGCCGTACCTTGCCGCCGCGCACGCAAACTTCGCAAAACCGTTTACCGTGCCGTAATCCGCGAGCGCGACCGCGCTTTCTCCGTTGTTCGACGCGAAGCGTACTATCTCCGCGGGCGTTACGGCGCTTTCGTTTTTCGAATAGTTTGATACCGCGCCGATGCGAGTGATTGTTCTTTCTTTCATTTTGACATACCTTTCCTTTTTTTGTTTTTGTTTTTTTGTGGAAGACATACTTTCCCCATAAATCTCCCCCGCGCTTCATAGAATCGTTTGGGACGACGAACTTGGGCAAGAATTTTCGATAATTTTATTTTTTTCGTATTTTCGCCCCGCGCCCTGATTCTTTTCGTTTTCGAGCGGATTCATTGTCCTAAAATGAAAAAAGCATGTTTAGATCATTCTCAAACGGTTTGATTCCCTAAAAATACGTTATCGATGATCCCAATATGCCCGATTGGCTCAAGCAATATATTCAATGATAGCCAATTTATAGTCCCGTTTACTTCCCGACGCGGGTTTTCTGAAATCAAAACAAAAAGCGCCTTGAAGGTGCTTTTTTGTTTTTTGTCCAATCCCCCCGACCCATCTTGCCCAATCCCCCTTGACATTTTCCGAAATGCATTTTAAAATTATCATGGGAAACTAAATAAACAGACTTGCAGGTGGCTTATGAAAATTTATATCGACTTCGACGACGTGATTTGCGAAACCGCGAAGCATATAGCAAAGCTCGCGGAAGAATTGTTCGGGATAGTGCTTCCCGATAAAGAGATCCAGTTTTTCAATCTGCAAAAAGCCTTCGATATAACCGACGACCAATACGCCTTGCTTATGCACGAGTGCCATACCCCCGAAAGCCTGCTTTCCTTCGAAGAGACCCCCTTCGCTTCGTCCGTGATAAATAAATGGATAGACGCCGGAAACGATGTTTTCGTCGTTACCGGACGCCCCTTCGACGCGTATTCTCCGTCGAGAAAATGGCTCGACGCCCACGGTTTAAGCCGCGCCCCGCACTTTACCGTCGATAAATACGGAAGGGAAAAGTCCCCGCAGTCCTATACCTACGGTATGACTCTGTCTGAGCTTTACGGAATGGATTTCGACTTCGCGGTGGAAGATTCTCCCGTCGCGTTCGACCATATTCTCCGTTTTAAAAACTGCGTCACGCCGGTATTTGACCGCCCCTGGAACCGAAACGCTCCTCTCCCGAACGACAGCTTTGTCCGCTG
>JAZUJV010000109.1:0-2769 GCA_045642945.1 Eubacteriales bacterium
CTACGATCCGACTTTACACCACCCCCGAAACCAACTTCGATGCGCTTAACAAGATCGCGGGCGATATAAACGAAGCGCTCGGCGACGACGAAAAGATTAAAATTTGGATAAACCTCATTTGCCCGAACTCCGGCTTTAACTGCTCCGATGTCGACGGCGACGGCAAAAACCAGGTTTTCACCGATGCGGAAGACGCCTATAAGTTCTTGAAATGGCAGATCGACGCTTTCAAAAAGGCGTCCGACGAGGGGAACTACGAAAACCTCGAATTTATGGGCTACTATTGGAACAACGAATATATAAGCAAATCCGATTTCGATTTCCAATGTGCGCTTATAAAGAGAATGAACGATTATATCCATAAAAATAATATGTATTGCGTCTGGGCTCCCTACAACGGCGCCTACGGTATCTGGGCTTGGCGTCAGGTCGGCTTCGACCTCGTTACCTACCAGCCGAACCACTCCTTCTCGAAATACGGCCCGATGCGTCTTTACGCTTCCGCCGAGACCGCGCGTATCCTCGGTATGGGCATCGAGCTCGAGGTCGACGACGTTATGAGCGAGGACGCGATAAACGTCTACCGCGAATATCTCGAAGCGGGCATCGAAAGCGGCTATATGAAAGCCGTCAACTCGCTTTATCAGGGCGCTATCCCCGGCGCGTTCATGAAGGCGAAGGACGGCGACGCGCTTGCGCGCACAGTCTATGACGATACCTATAAATTTATCAAAGGCGAGCTCGACGAGACCTATAATACCCCCGAAGCGAAAGACCTTTCGATGTTCAAGGACGTTTCCATCACCGTCCAGAACGGCAAAAAAGCCGACGCCGAGATCGGCAGCGTCGACGGCTATAAGGTAAGATTTATCCAGTCCCCCTCCTTCGGTAAATTCAGACTCGACAGAAACGGCACTTTCCACTTTGAAGCCATGAAGAACTTTAAAGGCGAAACGGCAGCCGTTATCGAAATCTCCGACGGCGCGGGCAATAAAAAAGAAATCACCGTTACCGTCGAAATCACCGAGTAAACAAACCGAATATAAAACCAACTCAAAAAGCGGGGAAATTTTCCCGCTTTTTTGTTTTCCCTTTTTCGCCGTTTTCGTATAAATAATCACGATATGTAAACGCCTTTATGCAATTTTCCCTTGAAAATCAAGGGTTTTTGAGCATAAAAATCAATTTTTTCTATTGACATCCGTGCAATCTTGTGATATCATCGGCAATGTATAAATATAAGCGTAGATTGGAGCAGTATCCGAATGAGGATCATCAAAGAAGCTTCTCCTGACGTCTTTAAGGCGTGGGGCGAAGGAAAAATATCCGAAACCGAATACAGGCTCATAAAATACAATCTGCGTAAAGACGTTGACGAAGGAACGCTTCTCTGCAACACCGTTACGGGCGAGCTTATACTTCTTGACGAAGACGAAAAAGCTCTTCTCGAAAAGCTTCCGCTTCCCTACGACGCGAAGCTCGACGAGCTGATAAAGCGCCGCTTCCTCGTCCCCGCCGATTACGACGAGCATTCCGCGGTATTGAAGCTTCGTAAAATTTTACAGCTTTTAAACCGCAAAAAAGAGATCACGGGCTATATCATTCTCCCGACCACCTGCTGCAACGCCCGCTGTTTCTATTGCTACGAGGCAAATTATAAGCATATAAGCATGTCCGAGCAGACCGCCGACGACGTCGTTGAGTTTATAAAAGACCACCACGGCGACAAAAAAGTCGGATTAAGCTGGTTCGGCGGCGAGCCCACCCTCGGCGAAGCGCGAATCGACCAGATCTGCAAAGGGCTTCAATCCGAAAATATCGAATATTCCTCTTCGATGATAAGCAACGGCTATCTTTTCGACGAAGAGATGGCGAAAAAAGCCAAAGAGCTCTGGAAGCTTACGAATATCCAGATAACCCTTGACGGCACCGAGGAGATATATAATAAGGTAAAAGCATACGTCGGAATAAAAGACAGCGCCTATAAAAGAGTCATCCGCAATATCGGTTTGATTCTCGACCAAGATATCCGCGTCTCGGTCAGAATGAACCTTGATAGGTATAATTTCGAGGATTTGAAAATGCTTATCAATGAACTGTCCGATAAATTTGGCGGGAATAAAAATTTTCTTGCATACGCGTGGCCGCTTTTTGATGACTGCGGATTTAATCCCATAAAGCACAAAGAACTCGATCGTATATGGCTTTCCAAAAAGCAAGACGAATTAAGAGAGTTAATTAAAGAAAAATGCATCTATAAACCTCACAATTATTCCCTGCCTCGTTTGCTTCTGTATCATTGTATGGCAGACGGTAACAATTCGGTCATCATTTCGCCCGACGGCGGACTTGCAAAATGCGAGCATTATACGGAAAATTATTATGGTTATATACAAACCGGTATAACAGATAACGTAGAGTTTTCAAAATGGAACGAAACGATCGAATACGCCGAGTGTGAAAATTGCGCTTTATTCCCCTGCTGTGTGGAATTGAAGAATTGCTTTTCTGCCGGAAAATGTTATCCCGAAAAACGCACGAACGACGAATTCGAATTTGGCTCAATTATGCACTCCGAATATCAAAATAATATTAAAAATAAATAATAATATATATCCAAATCTACAAAGGAGAAAAAATGAAAAAATTTGTAACACCGGCTTTTGAGTTGGTCGCTCTCAATCCCAATGATGTTATTGCAACAAGCGGTAATTGCACTTGCGTTGATTACTGTAATGGCGTTTGCGAAGAAGTCTGCGGCAAATGCTA
>JAZUJV010000110.1:0-1919 GCA_045642945.1 Eubacteriales bacterium
GGTATCGTCGACGAGCGGCCACGAGAACCCGATTCGGTAAAGGATATTCGTCGTAAACAGGTTGTCCGTATCGACGGCGTGAGCATCCTTTATATCGTAGGCGGCGAGCCCGTTGAGTCTGGCGTTGACGCCCTCGTCGCCGAGCTTTTCGCGGAATTCTTTATAATATTCCTCGTCGGCGGGGGGGACGATTTTCAAGCCGTTGCGGTTGCAGGCGTCGATTATCTTCATCTCGTCGAAGCCGTAGCGGTTATCGCAGTTGAACGCGGTAAAGATATCGTTCGTGCCCGCGAGCATTATCACCGCACGCGCGGTGCAGTCTATCGGGGAAAAGCGCATCGGGTCGGTCATATGGCTTATCGGATATTTGCCCATAAAGGCGAAACCGCGGATACCACTTAGGAACATATTGGTTTCCATATTCGCCTGGAATTCGCCGTCGCTGTGGCGGCCCATAAGGTTTCCGACGCGGATGACCTTTCCGCGCAAGCCTTTTTCGATAGCGTCGAACATACGAAGTTCCGCCTGATATTTGGATATTCCGTATTTGTTATCCATATCGTCTATCACGAACAGTTCGTTTTCGTGCATACGGATCTGTTTTTCATAGCTTTCTTTCGTATGGATGCCGGGAACCGAAACGGTGGATATCTGGATAAGCTTTTTGTTTCTTTCCGCGCATATCGAAATAAGGTTTTCGACGCCGCGGACGTTTATTCTTTCCAATATATCGTCGTCGGCGAAATGCTTGACGCAGGCGGCGCAGTTTATTACGGTATCGAACGGTACGTCGGCAAGTTTTTCTCCGAGGTTTTCGTCGGTAATATCCGCTTCAATAACGGTTATCCTGTTTTTGAGTTCTTCCTCGTAGCCTTTGGAGAAATAGTAAACGAGCATAGTCTTCAATCTAACCTCGGGGCTTTCGTGTTCTCCGCGGCGGACGAGACACCAGATATGACCTTTTTCTATCTTCAACAGCTCGTCGAGGACGTGGACGCCGAGGAATCCGTTAGCGCCGGTAAGCAATACGTTGCCGAGCGGCTCGCGTTTCACCTCGGGGGCGTATTTGACGCAGTTGTATTTAAGCGCTTCGCGGGTATTCGCAGTCTCTTCGGCAGACAGGATTTTTTCGGATTCGGCTTTCTTGTTTATGTCGCGGGATTCGATGAACGCGGCGAGAGATTCGGGCGTGGGGTTA
Organism: Eubacteriales bacterium; assembly: GCA_045642945.1. Taxonomy (GTDB): domain Bacteria; phylum Bacillota; class Clostridia; order Oscillospirales; family CAG-382; genus Coliplasma. The sequence continues at coordinate 1,199 of JAZUJV010000110.1, forward strand.
TCGAAAATATCGCCGTATTTTACCTCGATGCCGTCGGACATAAGAAGCATCGTAACTTTTGAAGCCGTGAGCGACGTGCCGCCGAGTTCGAAGAAATTGTCGTCGGCGTAGACTTCTTCGCTTCCGAGAATATCGGCGAACATTTCGCAAAGTCTTTGCTCGAGCGATTTTTTCGCCGCGCGTCTTCCCTTCTTCGCGGGTTGTCTTTGTATTTCGGGCAGCGCTTTTTTGTCTATTTTTCCGTTCGGGGTGAGCGGCATACTTTCAAGCTGCATCATCACGGACGGGACCATATAATAGGTCAGCGCGGACTTCATAAACGAAGTGAGAGAATCTATATCTATCGACTTGTCGGCGGTGAAATATCCGGCAAGATAATCCTCGTTGCCGTTATTTCGGACAATGACTTTGCTTTGCTTAACGTGATTGTACGCGCACATGACTTTTTCTATCTCGTCAAGCTCTACGCGGAAACCGCGGACTTTGACCTGGTTGTCCATTCTTCCGCCGAAATCTATCTCCGCGTCGCCGTTGAGACGCACTAGGTCGCCGCTGTGGTAAGCGCGTTTGCCTTTGAAGCCGACAAAAGATTTGGCAGTCTTTTCGGGAAGCTTGACGTAGCCTCTGCCGACGCCTTCGCCGCATATAAGAAGCTCGCCGACGCAATAAGGAGGCAGAACGTTGCCGTAAGCGTCAACGACGTATAGCTCGGTGTTGCCGA
>JAZUJV010000111.1:0-3729 GCA_045642945.1 Eubacteriales bacterium
ATCTGGTGTTCTCGGGAAGCTTTTCAAGTCCGCTGTAATGCACTCTGACACGCACGATCTTCAACCCTATCGCCGTGGAACTTCCCAAAAGGAAACGGTAATACTTGCTGTTTTTATCGTATTCTTTGTTTTTTACGAATAAACTGCTTACAACAAGCAGTAAAATATACGATACGAATACCCCTACGGACAGCTGAGCAGAATAAGCAACAACTTTCATATCTTCAACTCTTTCGATGATATTATACCATATTTAACAATATTTAACAATATTCGACATTACGAAAATCAAGTGCTCTGCAGAAGCAAAGCACCGATATTTCAGCCATTGTTTTCCAAATATGCAACGACGTCGCCAACGGTAATAAGCGTAGGCAGCGCTTCTTCTTCAAATTCAATACCGAATCTGTCTTCGCAAAGAACGACTAAATCGGCAAGTTCAAGAGAATTGAATCCGAGATCATTCATCAACTCTGCGTCGGGAGTTATCAGTTCTTCCTCGATCTCCATTTCATCAATAAGTATCTGTTTAAGCTGAGTGAACATTATATCAAAACCTCACTTTAAGATAATTTATAGCGAATAATTTTATTCGTGGTCGTTTTTTCAAATTCGTTTTTACGGATTTCTATGCTTCTTACCTGTTTAAAAATAGGAAGCATCTTGTTTATATTAGACACTTCGTTTTTCATTTTTCCGATTATTTCACTGTCGGAGCAGCCCTTGAATTTGTCGTAATCGGGATAAATCAAAGCCGTCAGAACGACCTCGTCTTTATCGTTGTTTCGGCCGATAACGACACATTCTTTAATAAGGTCTATCTTTTCGAGATATTCTTCTATCTCTTCGGGATAAACGTTTTTACCGTTGTTCAGTACGATTATATTCTTCTTACGGCCGGTTATGAATAAAAGTCCTTCGGAATCCATATATCCGTAATCGCCGGTTCTGAAATAGCCTTCCTCGGTAAACGCATTTTTAGTGGCTTCTTCGTCTTTGAAATAGCCGAGCATCACGTGTCCGCCTTTGACACATATCTCGCCGATTTCACCAACGGGCGCATCGTATTCGGAACCGCTTGCTCCGGTAATTATCTTTACTCTGCTTCCCGGAATAGGCAATCCCACGGAAGCGTAGTTGGCGGTAACCAAAGGATTGACCGCAACGAGAGGCGCACATTCGGTTATACCGTATCCCTGCGAAACGTTGATACCGATATTTTCAAACCACTCAACGGTCTCGCCGTCAATAGGCGCGCCGCCGCAGATGATATTTTTAAGTCTTCCGCCGAGAGGCGCGGTGATTTCCGAGAAGACAAACTTTCTGACGTCAAGCCCGACTTTGCGCAAAGCCTTCGTAGTAAATACTCCGGCGTTTACGACCTTGTCTTTATTCCTGTGTTTTATCTCTTCCTGTATCTTCTTTCTGATCGTCGTAACGAACAGCGGAACAAGAACGATGGTCGTGGGACGGAACAGCTTAAGATTACGCATAAAGTACTTTAAGCTGTTGTTGATGCAAATAGTCATACCGATCATAAGAGCGGTAAGCTGTCCGCAGCAGGTCTCGTAAGTATGATGCATCGGAAGCACGCTCATAACGACGTTGTCTTCCTCAAGGCTTATCATATTTGCGGAAGCGGTCATACTGCAAAGGATGTTGTCTTCAGAAAGCATAACTCCTTTGCTGGTCCCCGTGGTGCCAGAGGTGAATATAAGAGCGCTCATTTTAGAGCTGTCGTATCTGCATTGTTTAAATTTGCAATATCCGTCGGAAAGCATTCTTTCGCCTTCGGCGATAAAACCGTTATAGGCACAATATCTCGGATCGTCGGAGCCCTTATTATCAAAGTCGACAATAAGCGAAACATTGGTCAAATTCATAGCCAAGACTTTGTCAATGTATCTTCCCGAGCAAAAAACGGCTTCAGCCTCGGCGTAGTTGATAAAGCTTTCGATCTGCGCGGGCATAAGTTCTTTATCAAGAGGCATTACCACGGAGCCACAGCCGATAATGGCACAGTAAGAAAGCATCCATTCCGGACGGTTTTCCGAAACGATCGCTATCTTCTTTTTCTGTAAATCACGGGCGCACAGCGAAGTACCGATGGCGTTATAATTACCGTATACCTGAAAATAAGTCAGTTCGCATACTTCGTTATTTGAGTCGAAATATCTGTATGCTACTTTGTCGCTGAATCTTTCGGCATTATTATGCAGCATAGAGCGGATATTTTCGGGGGCTTTGAATCTGTTTTTAATCTCTATTTTTTTCATATCTATTCACCCAATTCATAATGATTATACCAAAAATAAATAATATGTCAAGTGTCAGGCGTATTAAAATTATAGGAAGATAAAATAATAAAGAAAAGGAGATTTCAGTATGAATAACAAAGAATATAACAATTATATTTCAAGGCGTGCCAAAAAATCGCCTTGCCTTAAAAATTGTTTTAAAGCATTTTTGACGGGAGGCATTATATGCCTTTGCGGCGAGGGATTATCGAACGTTTATACTTTACTCGGAGCGGATAAAAAGACTTCCCTTCTGCTTGCGTCGCTATCGCTGATTTTTATTTCAGGTCTTCTTACCGGAATCGGAGTTTTCGATAAAATCGCAAAGTTCGGCGGAGGCGGAGCGCTCGTTCCAATAACGGGATTTGCAAACTCCATGGCGGCAACCGCGATCGAAAGCAGAAGCGAAGGATACGTTACCGGCGTGGCTTCCAAAATGTTCACGATAGCCGGACCTGTAATTGTATACGGCACCTTAGCTTCTGTAATATACGGTATATTCTATTATATATTCGGGTGAAGATATGAGAAAGCTGCTGAAATTCAATAACGTTTATATAACCGCTTCATGCGCCACCGTCGGAAAGAAAGAATATGAAGGTCCGCTTCGGGAGAGATTCGATTCATATGACGAAGACGAATATTTCGGTAAAAAAGATTTCGAGTCGGCGGAAAGCGAAATGGCAAGAAGAAATCTTAATCTTCTTCTCGCCAAGGCAAAATTAACCTACGACGACATAGACGTTGTTGTAGGCGGCGACTTAGTAAACCAATGCACACCGACTTGCTTTTCTTTAAAAGAAACAGGCATCCCCTTTCTTGGTCTTTACGGAGCGTGCTCTACTATCGCAGAATCAATAATCTGCGGCGCGACATTGATTGAAAACGGTTGCACGTCAAATGCCGTGGCAATGGCGTCGTCGCATTTCTGCACAGCCGAAAGACAATTCCGCTTTCCTCTTGAATACGGCAGCACGCATACGCCGACGTCGCAAAATACCGTTACTGGAGCGGGAGCGTTTTTGCTTGAAAATAAGCGTTCAAATATAAAACTTGAATCGTCAATAATAGGGCGAATAATCGATAAAGGCGTAACCGACGCCAATAATATGGGCGCGGCAATGGCAACCGCAGCGGCGGATACAGCCGAAAGGTTCTTTATTAACAGCGGTATCTCTCCGAGCGAAATTGATTTGATAGTTACCGGCGATCTCGGAATCGAAGGCAACGCTATCGCTAAAGAATTGCTGCGCCGCGACGGATATATAATAAATTCCAATTTTACCGATTGCGGAATATTGATATACGACCAGGAAAAGCAGGATACTCATTCCGGCGGTTCGGGATGCGGATGTATGGCTTCGGTGATGGCAAGTCATCTTATAAAACTGATGAGTGAAGGAAAAATCAAAAATATGCTTGCGATAGCGAC
>JAZUJV010000112.1:0-3367 GCA_045642945.1 Eubacteriales bacterium
CGGGGGTATGTTCTTTCTTACTGCCCTCATCGGGTATCGTATCGGTAGCGTCGCAATGCTCGCATTTTGCGGTTTTGGTGCCGTCCTGCTGACAGGTCGCGTTTCCGTCGGAAACGTAGTTGACGAAACTGTGCGGAATCATATCTGTATAAGTATCTTTATATTCGTCGCCGCAGGAGCAGGTATGAAGAGTATATCCTTTTTCCGTGCAGGTGGGGTCTACTATCTTATCGGAATAGCTGTGGGCGTGCTGTTTGGTGATGGCGTATGAGCCGTTGCCTTCGTTTCCGTTAAAATCCCAGTCATAACCGTAGACGGATTTCGTGGGAACGTAGAAGCCGATATCTCCCGTTACGTCCGCGATCACTTTGAATTTGAAGAGGAGTACGATATCGCCGTCTTTTTCCGCGGTAGTGGGTTCGGTGGCGTTCAGAACGCTGACCGACACTTTTCCGGAATTGATTATTTTGTTATCGGAATCGTGAGATATCGTACAGAGGTCTTCCCAGTTTTCGTTCGGGAGGTTTTTGACGCATTCGAGAGAAGGTTCGTTTTCTTTAAGAACGTTTTGGATAAGAAGTTTCGTTTCGTCGTAGAAAAATTCGAATTCAATGAACGCGAGTCCGTCGGTAACTTTTATGTTTTTGACGGTTACTTCTGCTTCGACGGTATCGCCGTCTTTAATATACTCGTCAGGCGCGGCTATAACGACGTCGAACGCGGCTTTGGAAGCTTTTCCTCCGACTTTTGATGCAAGCTCGTCCGCCAGAGTGCTGTCTCCTGCGGAAACGAGGAAGGGAACCGAAAACGCGATCATCAAGACCGAAAGTATAAGCGAAATTATCCTTTTCATTTTTTGTCCTCCGGGAAAATTATTTGTTAAATTCAATATAACATATTTGTAACAATATTTCAAGCAAAATATATTCGTTCTTTATTCGTGTTGACTTTTTTGCTTTAAAATGGTATATTTTTGATATAAACCCAAAGGAGAAAAACTATGCTTCCCGAATATCTTAAAATGAATCTTTCTTACGCCGGGCCGCTTCCGCAAAACATCGTGAATTTCGGCGATGTCAGATTTACCGTCATAACGCCGTCGCTTATCCGAATAGAGCGCGGAACGTTTACCGATAACGCCACACAGGTCGTGATTTGCCGTAATCTCGGTGAAAATAAATTTTCGGTATGCGACGAAGATGGATACGTTTTAACGATAAATACCGGAAAACTTTCGCTTAAATATAAAAAATCGGATGAATTTTCCGCCGATAACCTTGTAATACGCCTTCTCGAGCGCCCTTATACCGAATGGCATTACGGCGAAAAGCCGCTTAATAATCTCGGCGGCACCGTTTGTACGCTTGACCAGATTGACGGCGAATGCCCGATAGACGACGGTATCTGTTCTGTCGACGGATATTCGGTCATCGACGATTCCGCTTCCGCGATTTTGACCGAAGACGGCTGGTTTGCCAAACGCGACGGCGATACCGAGGATTTGTATTTCTTCGGATACGGAAGAAATTACGAACGCTGCGTCGCCGATTATTATAAGCTTACGGGCGTGCCCGAAATGCTTCCCGCGTACGCTCTCGGCAACTGGTGGAGCAGATATTTTAAATATACCGAGGAAAGTTATCTCGCACTTATGGACGATTTCAAAAAAGAAAACGTGCCCATAAGCGTAGGCATAATAGATATGGACTGGCATCTTACCGACGGCGACGGAAGGGAATACGTCGACGACGGATGGACGGGATATACGTGGAATAAAGATTTGTTCCCCGATTACAAACGCTTTCTTTCCGAGCTTAAAAAAAGAGGGCTTCATACGGCATTGAACCTTCATCCCGCCGCCGGAGTACGTCATTGGGACGATATGTACGAAGAGATGGCGAAGCGTATGGGTATAGACCCCGCGACAAAACATCCCGTTCCGTTCAACTGTCTGAGTCAGGAATTCTGGAAAGCGTATTTTGAAGTTATCCATTTTCCGTACGAACAAGGCGGCGTGGATTTCTGGTGGATGGATTGGCAGCAGGGAAAAGACTATTCATGGATGCACGTTTACGATCCCGAGATAAACGAGCTAGAATGCCTTGATCCGCTTTGGATGCTCAATCATATGCATTTTCTCGCCTCGAAAAGAGACGGAAAACGCGGGCTATTCTTCTCGCGCTATGCGGGCTTCGGGTCGCAAAGATATCCGATAGGATTTTCCGGCGATACGGTAATTTCGTGGGAGACGTTAAAGTTTCAGCCCGAGTTTACCGCTACCGCCTCGAATATAGGGTATTCTTTCTGGAGCCACGATATCGGCGGGCATATGATGGGATATCGCGACGACGAGCTTAACGCCCGCTGGGTGCAGTTCGGCGTGTTCTCTCCGATATTCAGAATACATTCTTCGAATTCTCCGCTTACCGTCCGCGAGCCTTGGTCGTTCAATACGCGTGAAGAAGCAGCAATTCGCAGATTTATGACGATGAGACACGAGATATTCCCTTATCTTTATACAATGTGCCATCGCAATTACGAGCAACTTATTCCTACCATCCGTCCGATGTATCACGTTTCGCCCGAATCTAAAAACGCTTACGAGGTACCTGACGTTTATTGGTTCGGAAGCGAGCTTGTCGCTGCCCCGATAACCGAAAAATCCGATGCCGTTACCCTTAGAGGAAGATGCACCGTTTGGCTTCCCGAAGGCAGATGGGTGGATTGGTTTACCGGTACGGTTTATCGCGGAGGAGAAAAATTCGACGCTTACAGACCGATCGAAAATATGCCGCTGTTCCTTAAAGCGGGCGCGATCGTACCTACCATGAAAGCCGACGGCGCAAAGCTTTTACGCGCAGACGCTCTTAATATAGTCGTTGCCGCCGGAGCGGATAACGAATTCACTCTTTACGAGGACGACGGCGAAACGAGAAATTATCAAAACGGCGTATGCTGTAAAACCGAAATGAAGCTCGGCTGGAGCGATAATAAAGCGGTATTCGGCGTTGCGGGAGCGAAGGGAGAACTTTCGCTCATACCCGAAGTGCGCGATTATATCGTGACGTTCAAGGGCTTTAAGAGAGAAGTCGAAATATATAAAGACGGTGTTTTGCTCAATAAAAACGTAAATCAGGTAAACGGAGATATAACCGTAAACGTCGGAAGCGTCAAGTCGGACAAAGGATTCGAAATCACGCTTGTATGCGAAAGCGGTCTGGCTTCGGATAACTCCGATATCCGAGACAAGATAAACGATCTTATTATGCGTTCGCAATGTATGAACAACGTCAAGAATACGTGGGGTTGGATAGTCGGCGAAACCTTCAAGTATGGGCGTATCGATCCGACCGCGTACGTCGGCACT
>JAZUJV010000113.1:0-3827 GCA_045642945.1 Eubacteriales bacterium
GGAAGCCTGTGAGAACGGCGCGGAGGTCATTATTTTACCCGAGAGCGCGGTCCCGACGGCATACCGTGAGAACGGCACTATCGACGTTTATTACAAGGCGATCTCGCAGACATACGGCGTTTACGTCATCGCGGGGGTCAACTACAAGACCGAAAGCGATTATTACAACGCGGTCGTCGGAATTTATCCCGACGCGAGCGAGACGGATATTTATAAAAAGAGGCACCTTGTGCCTTTCGGGGAGTATATTCCCTATTCCGAAGTTATTACAAAGTTTTTCCCGTTTATCGAAGACATTACAGAGGATTTCGACATACTTACGGCGGGCGACGAGCCGACGCTCGTTAAAGCGAAGGACGTAAAACCCGCGCCGACGGTATGTTTCGACTCGATTTTCCCGAATCTTACACGCGAAAGCGTTGCGGAAGGCGCGCAGTTTATAGTTATCGCCACGAACGACAGCTGGTTCAACGACAGTTTCGGAGGCAAAGACCATTTAAGGCAGGCGAAGCTTCGGGCTATCGAAAACAGAAGATACGTCGCGAGGGCGGCGAACACGGGAATTTCCGCCATTATCGACAGCAAAGGAAATATCGTAAAACAGACAAATTTTTTCGAAAAAGACATTCTTTACGGACAGATAATGCCGATTTGCAAAGAGACTTTATACACGAAAATCGGCGACGTTATTCTTTATATTTGCATAGCCGCGGAAGCGCTTATGATATTTATTTGTATTATTCGGAGGATAAAATGGAAAGAATAAGATTGCACGAAAAAGAGATTTACGACGGTGCGTCTACTGTTACGCTTGAGCTGATGATACACCAGAGCTCGCCCGAAATCACCGTCGGCAGAAGACCGGCGATGATAGTTTTCCCCGGCGGCGGATACGCTTTTTGCTCCGACAGAGAAGCGGAGCCGGTAGCGGCGGGATATTTTTCGGAGGGTTATAACTGCTTTATCCTTCGCTATATCTGCGGCGAGAAGGCGAAAAAGTTCAACCCGCTTTACGACGCGGCGGCGGCGATAGCGCACGTAAGGTCGCACGCGAAAGAATATTGCGTTGACCCCGACAAGATAGCCGTCGTGGGCTTTTCGGCAGGCGGACACCTCGCGGGATTCATCGCGACACAATGGCACATAAAAGACGTTGCCGACAAGTTAGGCATTGACAACGAGCTTTGCAAGCCGAACGCGGCAGTCCTCGGTTATCCCGTAATAAGCTGCAACGTCGAGACGCATTTAGGCTCTTTCGACAACCTTATCGGCAAAGACAGGACCGAAGAGGATATGAAGAGAGCGAATCTCGACGATTTGGTTGACGAAAAGACCTGCCCTTGCTTTATCTGGCACACGGCGACGGACGATTGCGTTCCCGTCGCGAACTCGCTCGTTTTCGCGAACGCGCTGACGAAAAAAGGCATCAGATGCGAGCTTCACATTTTCCCCGAAGGCGGACACGGGCTTTCGAGAGCGGACGCCGAGACGACGCCGGATTGGGATGCAGAGCAGAGATACAACCTTCCATACGTCGCGAGATGGATGCATTGGTCGGTGCTTTGGCTTGAAGAAACCTTCTACGGCGGAAAAACAAGATATAAAGTTATAGACTGACGAATAAAAAAATCCCCTTCGGGCAGAATATTGCCGAAGGGGATTTTAATTATGGGATGGTTTTTAGCCGGGTTACTCGTCGGAGGATTTATCGGCGTGGTAACGATGTGTATTTTTCAGATGGCGCGGTAAACGGCGCACTCGTAGGGGAAGTATTTGCCCGAGGGCTTTTTTCTGCCGCAGTTGGCGAGCACGGGTTTATACTTCCCTTCCATATTTTCGATAACGCTTTCTTCCTCGAAGTTGCAGACTACGAGGAATTTTTCTTTTTCGTACTCACGCTCAAAGACGAAGAATTTATCTTCGGGTTTCGAAAGGACTTTTAAAGAGCCGAGCGTGAACGCTTCGGAGGATTTACGAAGCTTAAGAAGATTTTTATAAAACGCGAAGACCGATTTTTTCGAGAGGATATCGGATTTTAAATTTATCTCTTTATATCTGCTCGGCGAGGGCATCCACGGGTCGCAATCGGAGAATCCGCCGTTTTTGCCGTCCGTCCACGCCATCGGACGGCGGGGGTTATCACGGGAGCCGAAGTTGACTTTTTCCATTACCTCGTCTTTATTCAAGGTTTCGGAGAACTCTTTATAGGCGTTAAGCGTTTCGATATCGCGGAAATCGTTTATATCGTCGAAATACGACGCCGTAGAGCCGAATTCCTGACCTTCGAAGATAAAGGGCACGCCGCGAAGGAGGAAAGTCATGGCGGCTATACAGGTGGCGGATTCATAGCGGAGCTCTTTATCGTTGCCCATTCGCGAGATAAAGCGGGACTGGTCGTGGTTATCGGTAAAAAGAGTATAGATAAGGTCGTACTCTATCGTTAAATTCTGCCATTTGACGAGGATATCGCGGTAGGCGGCGAGGGATTCTTTTTTATAGGTATATTTATCGCTTCTGCCGCATTCGATATGGTCGAACTGGAAAAGCGTCGAGAGCTCTTCCCTTTCCGCCGCGCAATGCTTTTTGACCTCGTCGATATTCGACGCCCAGCATTCGCCCACGGTGAAGATATGCTTTGTCTTTTCCCTGCCGAAAAGGGCGTTTATATATTCGTGGAGGTGTGGGCCGAAGCAGTTTTTATTATTCTTTATATCTTTGGAAATCTGGTCGATGACGTCGATTCTGAAGCCGTCGACGCCGAGGTCGACCCAATAATCGACGACAGATTGCATTTCCTTCACGACGGCGGGGTTATCCCAGTTAAGGTCCGCCTGGCTGACGGCGTAGGAATGGAGATAATACTGTTTTCGCGTTTCGTCGTATTCCCAAGCTTTTCCGCCGAAGGAGGCGTTCCAATCGGTGAGCGGCTCGTCAGCCCAATAGTAATAGTCGGAATATGGGTTATCTTTTGATTTTCGCGACTCGATGAACCATTTATGCGACGTGGAGGTATGGTTCGGCACGAGGTCGAGGAAGAGAAGCATATTTCTTTTATGCATCTCGGAAATCAGCGCTTTGGCGTCGTCCAAAGTTCCGAACTCGTCCATTATGTCTCGGTAGTCGGAAACGTCGTAGCCGTTATCGTCGTTTGGGCTTTTGAAGCACGGCGAAAGCCATATCGCGTTTATTCCGAGCTCTTTTAAATAATCGAGCTTCGAAATCACGCCGCGAAGGTCGCCGATACCGTCGCCGTTCGAATCGCAGAACGAGCGCGGGTAGACCTGATACACGACGAGATGCAGAAAGGATTTATATTTTTCGGTAAGCATATTTCTTCCCCCGGGAATGGTTTTTAATGATTATACAACATTAAAGAAGAAAATTCAAGGTCCCGCTTTTTGAAAATAGCTCTTGCAAAAACTTTTAAAGTGCTCGCGCCTTTTGAAAAAGGCGCCCGAAAACTTTTAAAGCGCGAAAACAAGTTTTCGCAGGGATTATAAAACTATACACTTGCGGGGGCAATCGGCGAGGATTCGAGCGCCCGCGCCGCCGGGGGCGGATGAAGCGGGCGGGAGAATGTGCAGCGCCCGATTTTTCACGCCGCAGCAAAAGCGGAGGTGCGAAAAAGCGTTTGGCGCAAGCCGGCTGTTAGATACAAAACGAGTTTGGAGTTTTTGACACGGAGTTTACTATCGTAAATGACGAGCGCGAGCGGTGAAGATGACGAAGTAAGCGGCAAAAACCGACGGTTTTTGCTGCGATGACGGAATTTTAGCCGCCGACACTTGTTGGATAAGAAAAGCGTGCCGAACAGCACGCTTTTCTTA
>JAZUJV010000114.1:0-2882 GCA_045642945.1 Eubacteriales bacterium
CGTTTTCTCGCTTTTGTTCCTGCTTTATACCAACTCTTTCCTTACGAAAAGCAGATATAAAGAATTCGGACTTTACAGTATTCTCGGAATGGATAAAAAGGGAATAAGCAGAATAATACTTTGGGAATCGCTTTTCGTCGCCGCGATAAGTTTGGTTTCCGGAATTCTCGCAGGCGTTCTGCTTTCCAAGCTCGCCGAGCTCGCGCTCTTAAACGCCATAAGAGCCGAAAGCGGTTTCGACTTCAACTTCTCGACGGAAGCGCTTTTATATACTCTCGGGCTTTATATAATCGTATTTGCCGTACTGACGGTGAAATCGCTTATAACCGTAAGAAAGAGCAATCCGCTCGCGCTGTTACGCTCGTCGAGGACCGGCGAAAAGCCGATAAAATCCAACGCGGTGTTCGCGGTTATCGGGATAATCATACTCGCCGCCGCGTATTACCTCTCGGTTTCGATAAAAACGCCGCTGACGGCGATTCCCGTGTTCTTCGCCGCTGTAATTATGGTTATCGTAGCGACGTATATGATATTCATTTCCGGCTCCGTCGCGCTTTGCAAACTGCTTAAGAAAAAGAAAAATTACTATTATGATAAAAAGCATTTCGTTTCGGTTTCAAGTATGACTTACAGAATGAAACGAAACGGCGCGGGGTTAGCTTCCATTTGCATCCTCTGTACGATGGTGCTCGTAATGATATCGTCGACTTCGAGTTTGTATTTCGGCGCTGACGAATCGCTGTCGAAAAGGTTTATAAAAGATAATTCGATTTCTGTTTCTTTTGAAAATCTCGACGATTTTAACGAAAATAACGTAAAAAATATAAGAAATTGCTACGAAGGCGTTTTCAAAGAATACAAGTTCGAGCCGGAGAACGTTTACGAATACCGATACGTGGAAATAAGCGGTAAAACCGAGGGGAATAAAATAAACCCCGTTTATAACCCGAATCTTTCGGGAATAGGCGATATAAGCGACGTCGTAACCGTATATTTCATCTCGGCGGACGAATATTCGTGCATCGGCGGAAGCGAAACATTGATAAAAGATAACGAGGTTTTGATATTTACCGACGATATGAATTATAAATCAGATAAGATTTCGATAGCGAATATCGAGTTCGATATCGTCGGCAAAGCCGATAGGGAAGTATGCTTGAAAAACGAGGCGTTGATATCGAATAAAATCGTTCCGGAAATTATGCTCGTCGTTTCCGATTTCGACGTTGTAAAGCCCATAGAAAGTGCTTCCGTTCCCGCAGAGCATAACTATTATTATTCCTACGATTCCTCGTCCGTCGACGACGAAACCGCGGTGGAAATTTTTAAGAAACTGCAAAGCTCGCTTATTAAATCCGACGTTTTCGGAAACGGCGAGGTTACGTACAGAAGCGCCTGCCTCGCTTCGGAAAAAGAAGATTTCTATTCTACGTACGGCGGACTATTCTTCCTCGGGATCATCCTTTCGGTTCTCTTTATTTTCGCCGCCGCGATGATAATTTATTATAAGCAGATTTCCGAGGGATACGAAGACAAAGAGAAGTTCGACATAATGCAAAAAGTCGGTATGACAAAGAGGGACATACGCAAGAGCATAAACTCGCAGGTCCTTACGGTTTTCTTCGCTCCGCTTATCTTCGCGGCACTGCATCTCGCCTTCGCGTTTCCGCTTATCTGGAAGCTTTTGCAGCTGTTCTCGCTCGATAACGTCGGCTACGTTATAATGATAACCGCCGCTGCGTTCATCGCCTTCGCCGCGTTCTATGCGGTAATCTATAAAATCACCGCGAAAGCGTATTTTACGATCGTTTCGTCGGAGGAATAAAGGAAAACAGATTATAAATTAAATTTTAAATTTGCTATTGATGATAAGTCAAGTATGATTCACCAAATTGTACTTGACTTTTATTATTGGCTGTGCTAAAATTATAGCATCTTGAAAGTGGAGGTACAATAATGTTTATAGGCAGGGAAAATGAACTGAAAACATTAAATAACCTATATAATTCAGATCATTTTGAATTTGTCGTTATTTATGGTCGCCGTCGGGTAGGAAAGACGGCGCTTATCAACGAGTTCATTGGCAAAAAAAACGCTATCTATTTTATGGGCGTCGAGAGTAATACCAAACAGAATCTTGAAAACTTTTCAAAAAGTATTATAGATTATGTTGGCGGAGTTGAAGCGGAAACTTCATTCGCTTCATATCAGGCTGCGCTGGAATATGTTTTTCGCCTTTCGGAAAATAAACGCATCATTCTCACCATCGACGAGTACCCATACGTAGCCCGAAGCAGCAAGAGCCTTGCATCGACGTTACAGTTACTGATTGATAAATATAAAGATACGTCCAAAATGATGCTGATTCTCTGTGGATCTTCAATGTCGTATATGGAGGATCAAGTTCTTGCTTACAAGGCGCCGCTCTACGGGAGGCGTACTGCGCAGTTAAAAATATTACCTTTTACTTTTGAAGAAACCTGCCGTCTTTTCAGTAAATTTAAAGACGAGGATAAGGCGCTCCTTTATGGTATATACGGCGGAACTCCGCAGTATCTCCTTCAAGTAAATGACAAATTGAGCGTTTCTGACAATGTTAAAAACACCTATTTAAACCATTCAAGCGCTATTTTCGAAGAGCCGATTAACCTTTTGAAGCAAGAAGTACGTGAGCCGGCAATTTATACGGCGATTATCACGGCAATCGCATCCGGTTCATCACGCATGTCGGAGATTTGCACGAAAGTTGCGGAAGAAACAAATACTGTCTCCGTTTATATTAAAAATCTTGTTTCGCTCGGAATCGTCAAGAAGGAATCTCCCTGCGGTGAGAAAAATTCCAAAAAATCAATCTATTCTATATCGGATAATATGTTCCGTTT
>JAZUJV010000115.1:0-3984 GCA_045642945.1 Eubacteriales bacterium
GCTTCCTTTTTTCAAAAAGGAAGAAATACAAATATAAATTATTCCTTAACGACTGCGAAGCAGTCTTATCTCACTCGGCGAAGCCGAGTTTATCTCTCATATCACGCCGAAGGCGCTTATCTCTTTTGATATCGCGCCGAAGGCGTTTATCTCTTTTGATATCGCGCCGAAGGCGTTTATCTCTCGAAAAAAGACCGCCGAAGCGGTCTTTTTATCGTTAGTTATAGATTTTCGCGTACAGATATTTTATGGTTTCTTCCATATACTTCGACGGGATAACGAGCACGGCTCTGCCGCTTATGTTCCTGTTCTCGTATTTAACGGGAAGCCTGCCGGTGTCGACCTTATAGGAAACGTAGGTTATGGCGTTGCGGCAAAGCATTTTAAGCATATCCTTCGGAATATTGGTCTTGATGCAGGGGAGCACATTCGTCAGCATATCGTTAAGCTCGGATATGCTCGCGCCCTTACAGCTTTCGACAAACTGCGACAACAGGTCGCGCTGGTGAAGCGTGCGCGTGAAGTCGCTGCCTTTGAGGTGGCGGGTACGTGCGTATAAAAGCGCTTTATCGCCGTTTAAGTGAAGCTGATGAGTTCCGTTTATCGCCTCTTCCTTCGACATACCGGATATCATGCCGCGCATAACGAAATAATCGTAATTGTCTTCGTTTACCGTGATGTCGATGCCGCCTATCGAGTTGACGGCGAGCTTGAATGAATCATAGCCGACCGCGACGTAATAGTCTATCTGCAAACCGAAATTCTGCTTTATCGTCTTCAAAAGAAGGCTCGGACCGCCCGCGGAATACGCGGCGTTGATACGGTTGCTCTTGTGCCCGGGGATCGAAACGTAGATATCGCGCATAAGCGATATGAAGCTGACGCGCTTTTTCGCCTTGTTGAGCGACATGATTATCATCGTGTCGCTTCGCGCGCTTTTGCCGTTTATCGTGTCCGCGCCGATAAGAAGTATGTTGATCACTTCGGAATCGTAGTCGTAGTTTATATCCTCGTCGTCGAAAATTCCCGAAAGGATCGTCGGATCGGGAACGAACGGGTCGTAGGAGACGGGCTTCGGCGTCTTCGAGGTCGTGCTTTCTCCGTGATCTCCGGATTCGTCGATATCTTCGGATTCGTCGATATCGGGCAGAGAAATATCGCCGATTATCGCCGAGATATCCTCCGAAAAGTCGTCCGACCAGTCGGACATATCTTCCCAATAATTGCTTTCGTCGATATCATAGCTCGGGTCGTCGATGTTGACGCCGGACCATTCCTCCTCGCTCTCGACGATGCTTATCATCCCGACGTAATGGTCGAGGATCAGCTCGAAAGCGCCCCAGACGATAAGCCCGAGACCGACTATGCAGGCGAGTATTATAAGTATGACTTTAGGCCATTTTCTTTTTTTCTCTTTTTCGGGCAAAACGGCCTTTTTTTCTTCTTCTGACATAATATTCCTCCGTATAACTGGCTGAACTTTATATACGGAATGATTATATCATATCGTTTCTCATTTGTCAACCGACCCGTTTTCGTCAAGATAATCGCACATTTTACATATTATCCTCGCGCATTCTCCGCGTGTGAGCTTTTCGCCCTCACGCGAAGCGTCGTCGAAGATACCCGCCGCGACGGCGGCGGCAAGAGAAGCGGGCGTTTTCCCTCCGGAGAACGCTTTTTCGGGAAGACCTAAAAGTTTCGATACGATCTTCGCGGCGTCGAGCCTGCTTATCGCTTCACGCGGCAGGAATTTTTCGTCCGACGCGTCGATGTAACCCTTGCTTGCGGCGAGCGCGAGATATCCTTTTATCCCGCTTCCGAGCCCGCCGTCGTCGGTGAACACCGTGTCCGCCGAGGCGATTATCCCTTCGTCTCCGTGCGCCGCGCACATCGCCGTTACGAGAAATTCTATTCGCGCGACCTCTTTTTCCGGTTCGTAAAAATATTTTCCGCCCTCCGAAAAATAGGTCGTCAGCCCGCTTGCGCAAAGTCTGTACGCAAATTCGTGGTCGGGGCTCCCCGCCATATCGTCAAAAACTATCCCGCTTTCGTTCTCGAAAACGGTTATTTTTATTTCGGCGTTTTCCGACGCCGCACCGTATTCGTCTATCGCGCGGAAAACAATTTTGTCCTCGCCCGAAAAATCCTTTTCGGGCAAATAGTTCAAAACGCCGTCCTCTATCCCGACGCTCCCGTGCGAAGCGTAGGTTAAAATTTCTATCTCGGTTTTGTCGCCGTCCGCGTCGTTTATCGGCAATTTTTTAATTAAATCTATGCCCCCGAAGGTCGTTATCGTCAGTTCCTTCACCGTCGGCGGCGTGTTCTCGCCGTCTTTAAAGATCAGCTCGCATATATATTCGTCGCCCCCGCCTATCGGTTTGAACCCGAAAAGCGCGGTCTTACAGTCGGGAGCGGGCATAAACGCAAGCTTCCCGAGCTCCTCTTTATAAATTTTCCCGCCTTTTTCCGCTTCCGCTCCGCGAAAAGTCAAAGCGCCGCTCTTCTCGTCGGGCAATCTCGAAATCTCTATCCCCGCCGTTTCCTCGCCGAAGAACCTTAAAAAATCCTCTTCCGAAAAGGTTACTTTTTCGTTGGGGCTCGCGCGTTTTTTAAGCTTCATATCCCGCTTTAAAATCGACAAAGCGGGCGGAATATTCTCGATTTCCTGCTCTTCCTTCCCGCAGGATGCCGAAAAAAGCGTAAAAACGAGAATAAGCGCGACTAAAATTTTAAATATCGGTCTCTTCATAAATATCCCTCCGTGATTATTCTCTAAATAAATATATCTCTTTTGCATGCTTTATGATTGCTTCGCGAAAAAAGGTTGTAAAATCGCTTTTTTGGTGGTAGAATAACAAAAAACGGGAGGCTATGTATGGGAAAAACTTGTTTCGTCGCGGTCAGCGGCGGCGTCGACAGCGCCGCGGCGCTGTCGCTGTTAAAAGAAAACGGTTACGACGTCCGCGGGATAACCATGCTCCCGTTCGGAAAAGAGCTTGTCCCCGGTTTCGACGCGAAGGAGCTTTCCGACGCCGCTTCCCTGTGCGCCTCTCTCGGCGTGCCGCATATAACCCTCGGGCTCGAAAAGGAATTTTTCGAAAAGGTCATAAAAAATTTCTGCGACTGCTACGCCGCCGGCGAGACCCCCAACCCCTGCGTCGTCTGCAACAAATACGTAAAATTCGGTGCGCTCGCCGACTATTCCTATAAAAACGGTGCCGGGCTTTTCGCCACCGGTCATTACGTCAAAACCTTAAAACAGGGCGACAGAAAGGTCATCGCGAAGGCGAAATACAAAGAAAAAGACCAAAGCTATATGCTCTGGATGCTCTCTCCCGCCCAAATCGAAAAATTCATCGCGCCGCTCGGCGATATGTCAAAGGACGAGGTCCGCGCCTACGCGGAAGATAAAAAAATTTCCGTCGCGCACAAAGGCGACAGTCAGGACATTTGCTTCATTCCCGACGGCGACTACCGCTCTTTCTTAAACCGCGTCGCGGGCGATACCGACGAAATCGGCGATTTCGTTCATTTTTCGGGCAAAATCCTCGGAAAACACCTCGGCCAGCGCCGCTATACCCTCGGCCAGCGCAAAGGGCTCGGCGTCGCATATACCGAGCCGCTCTACGTCGTCGGGCGCGATATCTCAAAAAATCAGATCATCCTCGGCTCCGACGACGATTTGTTTAAAACCCGCTTCACCGTCAAAAACGCCAACTTCCTCGCTCTCGACGCGCCGGAAAGCGACCTTTCCTGCCTCGTCCGCGTCCGCTACCACGCCCCCGACGTCGAAGCGGCGATCCGCCCTCTCGGCGATTGCCGATATCTCGTCGAGACCTCCGTCCCCGTCCGCGCCGCCACCCCCGGCCAGTCCGCCGTATTTTACGCCGACGATATCCTTCTCGGCGGCGGAATCATCGAAGGATAACGTCCTGCGCTTGCGCGCGAGTGAAAAAAGAGATAAATTTGCCTGCGGCAAAT
>JAZUJV010000116.1:0-5726 GCA_045642945.1 Eubacteriales bacterium
GCGAGAGGGATATTTTCTCGTACGGGCGCTCGGGAATGAGCGTTAAAGAAGCGATGAGCGCACTTTTTGAAATCCTGTAAGCAGGGAAGATATCCGAACATTTTACAAATTCTATTGTCAATAGGTCGGATAACCGATATAATGTAAGTAGCAGATATTTTGAGGTGATATGGTGAATCTTCAGACGTTGCTTGCGGAAAAAGATATGACGATGTACCGCTTGTCAAAAATAAGCGGCGTTCCCAAAACGACTGTTATTGATATATGTTCGGGAAAAAGCTCAATAGGCGGGTGTAATGCCGATACGGTCCTGCGTTTATCCCGTGCACTCGGCTGCACTATGGAAGAACTTATGAAAATAGATAATGCGAATTATGACAAAAACACAGGTAAGCCAAAAGACAATTCATACCTCGAAAAGGGATTGCCGCCATATTTGTCTAAATCGCTTGCCGCTATGATTGAATCATGGAAAATCGAGGACAGCGGAAAAAGAGATCTGCATTTTGATATCTATTGGTGCGAACTTAACGCCGATATAAACTGGGCTGAAACAGAGCATGAAATATCAAGCGAGCAAGCGTGGTATTTACGCCGAAAATATTTGAGAATGGAGGAATAATAAATGGACTTTACGAATTTACCGAGAAAAAACAAGACGTATACCGGTGCAAACGGCAGCAAAATATCCGTTGATCTGAACGGTGAAGTATATATGCTCAAATTTCCCACCGTACCCACACGCAACAAGGAAATGAGTTATACAAATGGCTGTGTGTCCGAATATCTCGGTTCTCATATTTTCAACCTGTGCGGAATAACGGCGCAGGAAACGATGCTTGGTACATTCACAAAGAACGCAAAAGAAAAAGTTGTGGTAGCGTGTAAGGATTTTACGACACCCGAAACGGTTTTGCAGGACTTCGCTTCGCTTAAGAACACGATTATTGATTCGGAACACAATGGATACGGAACCGAACTTTCAGATATACTGACTGCAATTGATGAACAGCAGGCAATCGATCCATATAAATTAAAAGAACATTTTTGGGATATGTTTATAGTGGATGCCTTGATCGGCAACTGGGACAGACACAACGGAAACTGGGGCTTTCTATATAATACCCGTACCGATGAAATGAGGATCGCACCGATTTACGATTGCGGCAGCTGCCTGTTTCCGCAAGCTGATGCAGATATAATGCAAGAAGTACTTGACGATCCCGCGCAAAGGGATCTGCGCGTTTTCCAAATACCAACTTCGGGTATTAAGAAAAATGGCCAGAAAATTAACTACTTCGATTTTATATCAAGCCTTTCCGAACCCGATTGCAACAAAGCATTAAAACGTATTTTACCGAGAATTGATATGAGGCAAGTCAATGAACTTATTGACGATACGCCGTATATCACCGATTTGCAGAAAGCGTTTTACAAGACGATACTTTCTGAAAGAAAAGAAAAAATACTGGATAAATCTTTCCAGCTTCTGAAAAAGCAGGAACGTAATACAAAGTAAGAAATGACTGACCGAAAGCTATGCCGATGGGCTAAAATCCCATCGGCTTTTTGTTGCTGAATACAAAGCGGAGGGCAGGGGAGTACACCGGTCGTTTATTATAAACCTATTATGTCGAAAATTTGAACAAAACGTAACTTGGAGAGAAAACCCAAGATATTGATGCGATTTCGGGCGCGGACACAATATATTATATAGGTTGCAAAGGTTAACATAATTATGTTTACATAATTATATGTCATAATCAACAATTTTAAGAAAATTTGATAAAACCTCTTGAAATTATTGGACTTTTGTATATAATAAATAATTGTTGAAAGCGATGTCGTCGGATACATAATTTATTCATTACAGCTATTACAAGGTATTGTGTATATTATCCGCATCCAACACATATTGTTGTATGGGTGATGGATTTGAGCACTAAAAATACTTCGACCGCTTTGATACCTTACAGCAGATCCGGCGCATTACTCAGCAAGTCGAGACAAGCGTTCCGATGTTTTGCCGCAGTAACCTTAAAAATGCAAAGCAGGGTAACGTTTGTGTTTTTTTCTCTGTTTATCGTGTTTTCGTTTTTCGGCTTTCTGCTTTCGGCACGTCTTCCCGTTTTAAGAGAAGCGTCAATTCTCTTCATCGTTAATGACTTCCGATTTAAAAGATACATTCTTTTTATAACGTTTTCCGAAATTTTCTTCGGGATAACTATATACGGAAAGATATTTACGATGACGATTTATTCGGCATCTTCTTTATTCTCGGGGATGATTTTCGGATATATCCGATCGCTTGACTCAAGCTTTTTCGGCAAGACGCTGCCTTCGGCGTTATTGCTTTCGGTATTCGGATTATCTTTGCTTTATCTGTCGGGTATTACCTATTCGTATTCGGTAAAGGTATCCGGTAGGAAAGCATTTGAGCTGACGCCGCTTCGGATATCTTCGTATCTTGTTTTCAGTTATTTCTTCGCGTTTTTGATTTATTTTTCCTTGATATTACTTATTAAATTTTTGTAGAACGGAATTATTGAAATGACCGGTTGTGAAAACGTAATTACCTCACAACTGAATACTTATTACGCTTATCTCGAGAACGTAAAGAAAGCGTCTGACAATACCTTGCAGGCATACAGACGCGATCTTGTAAAGTTCGTAGATTACGCGGACCAGAACGATATTCCGGATTTTGCTTCGGTCGATAGCGACACCATCGCCGACTTCAAGCAATATCTCGTTAATATCGGACTTTCGTCGTCTTCGATAAGCCGTACTCTTTCTTCGATGCGTGGGCTTTATCAGTTCCTTATTTCCGAAGGAATCACCGACAGCAATCCCGCGAAAGCCATACATAACGACAAGGCCGAAAAGAAAGAGATGATGATACTGACTTCGAAGGAAGTCGAAACGCTCATCATGCAGCCGGACACGAACGACGTAAAGGGGCTTCGCGACAAAGCTATGCTCGAATTGCTTTACGCCACGGGCATAAAGGTCTCGGAGCTTATCGGATTAAAACTTGAGGATATCAACCTTCAGCTTCAGTTCATACGCTGCGGCTCGGGCGATAAAGAAAGATATATTCCGATATATCCGATAGCAGTTAAAGCAGTTTCCGCTTATATCGAAAAATCGAGGAAGCTTCTCGTTACCGATTCCCGCGAAAAAGCACTCTTCGTGAACGTTACGGGCGAGCAGATGACAAGGCAGGGCTTCTGGAAGATTCTCAAGGCGTACGCCGCGAGCGCGAACATCAAGAAGACAATTACTCCTCACACGCTTCGTCATTCTTTCGCCGCGCATCTTTTGGAAAACGGCGCGGATATACACGATATCCAGGTTATTTTGGGACATTCGGATATTTCTTCTACCCAGAGGTACGCACAGTTCCTTAAGGATAAGATGAAAAACAGCTATATCAAATTCCATCCGCGCGCGTAAGGATTTTTAAAATGGGCAAACTTTATGATTTCTTTTCCGGTGGGAAAAACAAAAACGATAAAGGCTTAAGCAAAAAGCAGGTCGAGTACGATAAAAAGCTCGGCTTCGGCTTTTTCTTCCGCCTTCTTAAGATGAGGTTGGGTAAATTTTCAGCGTCCAACCTTATTTTTGCGCTTTGCAATATTTTCTTTTTCGTCGCTTTGTTCGCGATAGCGGGATTCCTCGATCATTCGGTTTATACCGCGGGGAGCAATTTATATGCGCAGGTTACGGGTATTTCGCAATATATTGACAATCCCGTTATCGTAGCCTTAAAAGGTCTTTTCGCGGTAAAGACTGATATGCGCGTTTTCTCTACCGCGTCGAACATTCTTCTTTACGGCTCGGGTGCGATTTTGTTCTTTACCTTCGGGCTTTCGACCATCGGACTTATCTACAATATGAGAAACGTTTGTACCGGCGAACACGTCGATACCTGGGGCGATTACTTTTACGCGATAAAAAAGAACTGGAAACAAGGTATTATTTTAGGCATTTTAGATATTGTTTTAATACTTGTTTTGATGTATGATATAGTTGCTTACAGATATAACGTAGGTTTGAACTTCGCGATGAACGTATTTTATTTTGCTTCTATCATCTTCGCGATAATATATTACGTTATGAGATTTTACCTTTATCTCCAGCTCGTTACCTGTAAGATGACGATAGGGAAGATGTTCAAAAACGCGTTCCTTCTGACCTCTCTCGGTCTTAAGAGAAACTTCTGCGGGCTTATCGGCGCCGCCGCGTTTATACTTCTCGTTTGCTATTGCTTTATTCTTCTCCCTTCGTTCACGATAATCCTTATAGCGATGTTCGCCGTGGCGTTTCTCGCGTATATCGGCGTATATTGCGCATGGCCTGTCCTTAAAAAATACGTTATCGATCCTTATTACGAGGATCATCCCGAAGAAAAACCCGTTATCGAGGACAGCGACGACCTTATTTTCACAGACAGAGAATAATTTTAAATTATAAAATTAATTTCCGAAAGGAAGGTACACCACTATGACCAAAATGGAAAAAGAGATCAACGAGCAGCCTAAGGTACTTGCTTCTCTTAAAGCTGCCAACGAGACCACTCTTACCAACCTTATCCTCGACATCAAGCAGAGAGACATCAAGCTTGTTTACTTTGCAGCAAGAGGAACTTCTGACCACGCATCTATCTACGCTTCCTACATCATCAGCAGCCTCGTAGGTATTCCTACCTCGCTCGCTCTTCCGTCCGTTATCACCGCTTACGACGGAAAGCTTTGCCTTAAAGATGCTCTCGTTATCGGTGTTTCCCAGTCCGGTAAAGCCGCTGACGTTCTTGCCGTTATGGAACGCGCTAAGAACTGCGGTGCTCTTACCGTAGCTGTTACCAACGACCTCGATTCTCCTATGGCCAAATACGGTGATTATCATCTTTATTGCAACGCCGGTCTTGAAGAAAGCGTTGCCGCTACCAAGACCTTCACTTCCCAGATGTACGTTCTCGCGCTTCTTGCGGGTTACTGGGCAGACAACAAAGAATTCCTCGCTAAGCTCGACGCCGTTCCCGCTGCAGCGGAAGAATTCCTTTCCTACATTCCTCAGCAGATCGACAGCGTTATCCAGAGATACAGATACATGGATACCGGTTTCGTTCTCGCAAGAGGCTATAGCTACGCTATCGCTCTCGAATCTATGCTTAAACTTCAGGAAACCAACTACGTCAAGATGAAAGGCTACGCAGTTTCCGACTTCTGGCACGGCCCTCTCGCACAGGTTGATAAAGATACCTTCGTTATCCTTTACGCCGCCGAAGGTCCCGTATTCCAGAACTGCCAGGATATGCTCGCCAAACTCGACGACATCGGCGCGGAAGTAATCGTTGTTTCCGATAACGACGAAATCATCAAGAACAGACCTCTCGGCTTCAAGATCCCGAACCTCGGCTGCGACTGTGTCGCTCCCTTCATGTTCGCTATCTTCGCTCAGATGTTCGCTTGCAAGCTTACCGCAGTTAAGGGCAGAAACCCCGATGCTCCGAGAAACCTCAACAAAGTTACCATCACGAAATAAGGTTTCAAAAGTTCATAAGTATATGCCGGGACGCGAAAGCGCTCCGGCGTTTTTCGTTATATTGACATTTGGGGAGTTTGCGTATAAAATATTGGCAACAGAGGTGCTTTATGATAAAAGTTTATAATAACGGCGATGAGTTTATAAAAGAAAACGCCAGATATCTTAAAACAAACGAA
>JAZUJV010000117.1:0-2210 GCA_045642945.1 Eubacteriales bacterium
GGCCCACAGAACGACATGGCTACGATCCGACTTAGTTTTTGCCAAGTTTTTTTCAAAAAGCGGCTCGCTTTAAAAGTTTTTGCCAAGCTTTTTTCAAAAAGCGGCGCGCTTTAAAAGCTTTTCGCTTCCTTTTCCCGAAAAGGAAGAACATACAAATATAATTCCGTTTGCGTCAGCAAACGTTCCTTAATATGCCAAAGGCATATATCATGCGCGTAGCGTATATCATGTTGCGAAGCAATATATCATCCGCCGCAGGCGGATATCATTAAAAAAGCCGCGTTGACGCGGCTTTTTCCTATTCTATTCCAAACAATTTCTCTGCGTTTTTGTGGCTGACCTTTTCGAAATCCTCGCCGCTTATTCCGACGTCGGAGAGAAGCTTTAAAACTTCCGTCGGCGTCGCCCAGGGCGCGTCGGAGCCGAAAAGAAACTTTTCGATGGGGTGATTTTCAAAAATCCTCGAAGCCGCCTCGGGCGTGCAGCCCGTCCGCTCGCAGCAAAACGACGTGTCGAAATATAAATCCCTGCCGCAAAGCGTCTCGGGAATAACGTCCCAGACGTGCGCCCCGCCGAGATGCGCCGCGATGAGCGTGATCCCGCTGAATTCGCCGAGAACTTTTATGATAGCTTCCGGCGACGCGTGCATTTTGCTCGGGGAAATAGGGTCGAATCCCGCGTGAATTACGACGGGTAACCCTTCTTCCGCCGCCGCCGATAAAAGCGGGCGCATCCGCTCGTCGTCAAGCGGAATTCCGACGTAGTCTGGATGAAGCTTCAACCCCTTTATCCCGCTGGCGATAAATTCGCGGATTTTCTTTTTCGGCTCGGGCGTAAGCGGATGAAGCGAACAGAAGGGAATAAGGGTGCTATATTTTTCTTTCGTCGCGAGCGCGAACTTGTTGACGTTTTCGACCTGACGCTCGTTCGTCGAGACGTTTAAAATAATCGATTTGTCCACGCCTTCCTTTTTCATTAACGCGATAAGCCCGCCGACCGTCCCGTCGAACGACGGTTTTATCTTTGCTGTTAAAGAAAGGGACGCGATCGCCCGAGGGGCGAGCGCGTCCGGAAAAACGTGCGTGTGCGCGTCTATCAGCATTATTTAATAATGGTGAACTTGCTGATAAGAGCGAAGAAGGTGTTCGAAACGGTGGACATCATCTTTATAAAGATGTCGAGCGCAACCCCGACGACGTCTTTTCTGGTGTCGCCGATGGTGTCGCCGGTAACTGCCGCTTTGTGAGCAGCGGAGCCTTTGCCGTGTCCTTTGACGAAGCCGCCTTCAATATACTTCTTGGCGTTGTCGAATGCACCGCCGGAGTTGCCCATGAAGATTGCTCTCGGGATAGCAACTATGGTAGCGCCTACGAGGATACCGCCGACGAATTCGAGGCCGAATATGAAACCGCCGATAACGGGAACGAGCATCGCGAGAACGGAAGGAATGACCATCTTGCGGATAGCTTCCTTGGTGGCGGTGGCGATCATCTTGTTGTAATCGGGTTTAACGGTGCCTTCAAGCACGCCGGGGATGGATAAGAGCTTGTCGCCCTCGTCAGCCATAAGACGTGCGGCGTCGATGGTGTTGTCGGTAAGAAGTGCGGAGAAGTATTCGATAAGCGTACCGCCTATGATACCGCCGGCTACGACGGTGAAGGTCGCGAAGTTAAGAACGGGGGCAGAGCCCGGGTTGATGTTCGCAACGAACGAGACGATAAGCGAAACGGTAGCGAATGCAGCGGAGCCGATTGCGAAGCCTTTGCCGATAGCGGCGGTGGTGTTGCCGACGGAGTCAAGCTTGTCGGTGATAACACGGATGTCCGCGTCGAGGTGGCAACTTTCCGCAAGACCGCCGGCGTTGTCGGCTATAGGACCGAAAGCGTCGATGGAAACGGTAGCGCCGACGAATGCGAGCATACCGAGCGAGGAAATAGCGATGCCGTAGGTACCGCAAAGGAAACCGGAAACGAGAAGCGCGATACCGATTATAAGAACGGGAGCAAGGCAGGAACGGGAGCCGATAGCGTCGCCCTTGGTAACGACGAACGCTTCGCCTTCGGTAGCCATGTCAGCAAGTATCTTGGTGGGCTTGAAATCGGTGCTGGTGTAGTATTCGGTGATGGAACCGATTGCTATACCGGAAACGATGCCGAGAACGGAAGAGATCCACGGGGAAGCCCAGCCGCAAACGAAATCTTCGGTAAGAG
>JAZUJV010000118.1:0-6735 GCA_045642945.1 Eubacteriales bacterium
GTCTGCTGCGCTGACGAATGTGATTGCTGCGACGACGATTGCGACTGCTGCGACGATGACGATTGCTGCGAAAGCATCGGGCTTGAATGCCCC
Source organism: Eubacteriales bacterium (assembly GCA_045642945.1). GTDB lineage: Bacteria > Bacillota > Clostridia > Oscillospirales > CAG-382 > Coliplasma. The sequence goes on from JAZUJV010000118.1 coordinate 94, forward strand.
GCTTGCGGCGCGCCCGTTTACATCGACGAATGCGGCATCGGCGCCATCGACGAGCTTGAATGTCCGAGCTGCGGCAAGGTTCTTCAGGTCGTTGAGCTTGACGACGACGCCGAAGGCGAATGCGACTGCGGCTGCTGCGACAAAGAAGACAAATAAGGCTTTAAAAAAAGCGCAGAACGAAAAACAATGATTTTTAAAAATGCGGCTCCGAAGAGTCGCATTTTTGAAATTTATGCAGAAAAAGAGTGCTGATATGAGCATCAAGAGAAAAATCATCGACATACATTCGCACGTGTTTCCCGAAAAGGTCGCGCTTCGCGCCACCGAAAACACGGCAAATTACTATTCCCTGCCCCACATGGGCGACGGCACTCCGCAGGGGTTGCTAATCGGCGCATCCGAATTTGAAAACGCGCGGTTCTTTATCTCCTCGGCGGCGTTACGCGCCGACAGAGTCGAGGTCGGGAACACCTATCTGACAACGCTCGCGGCAGAAGACAAGCGTTTTATTCCGCTCGCGTCGTTCCATCCCGACATGCCTTTTGAGGAAGCGGAAGCCGAGCTTACCCGCGCGAAATCGCTCGGCGCGAAAGGGATAAAGTTACACCCCGATTTTCAGAATTTCTATATCGACGACGCGAGAGCCATCGAAATTTACAAGGTCGCGGCGAAATTAGAATTACCCGTTTTATTCCACGTCGGCGACAAAAAGAGCGAGTTTTCGCAGCCGAAGCGCATTCTTACCGTCATGGACAAGGTGCCCGAGCTTACCATCATCGCGGCGCACATGTGCGGTTATTCGGTTTGGGACGAGGCGGAAAAGTATCTTATCGGGCTTCCGATCTACACCGAGACGAGCGAGGCTTTGCTCGGCATGGACGCGAAGGGGCTTTACCGACTTATCGAGAAGCACGGCGCAACGCGCGTTATGTTCGGCAGCGACTATCCGCTTTGGACGACCAAGCACGCCTTCGACGGCGTTGAACAATGCGCGCTCACCGAGGAAGAAAAAGACCTTATCTATTACAAGACCGCCGAAAAGGTTTTCGGCTGCGGCGCGGAATAGAAAAAATGCTCACACCTTTTTTCGAGAAAAAGGTGTGCCGAAAAGCCTTACTTTTTTCGTGAAAAAAGTAAGCAAAAAAGCCCTTCCTTTTCGAGAAAAGGAAGCGAAAAGCTTTTAAAGCGCGAAAACAAGTTTTCGCGGAAGAAAAAATAAAGGATGTATTTTTGAGATACATCCTTTTTTATTGCATGTATTAAAAATGTTTGAAGCCGAAGTCGGAAAAGTCGCATCCGGTATCTTCTTTTTGCATAAAGACCTTCATACATTTAATCACTTCGCAAATACCGAGGCGGGACATTTCCATAAACTCATCCTGAACGCTTATATCACCTTCGTATTTACTGCATTGGAGCGGATAGTTAGTCGTGAATTCCGAAGCGTTTATCGTTCCTTTCGCCTCGTAAACGGGGTATCCGTCGGAGCGGTAATAGTAGGAGGAAACGTATTCGTATTTTCCGTTATTCATTTTCGGCACGTGAATTATGTAGTTGATGCTATAGGTATCGTCGAGGACGCGATGTATCGAGAATTCGACGGTATCGGTATCGCCCCAATAGTAGAGGCAGAAATCGTCGTCGTAATCGCCGCCGTAAACGTCGGCGGTATGGTTATAGTAGCTATGGTCGCCGTTAAGCTTTCCGTTTTTTATAACGAATTCTTTTATCAGCGAGTAGATATCCTTCGGCTCTTTCACTTCGCTTTTCTCGCTCGGCTCGCTTACGGCACTCTCTTCGGGGTCGCTCTTGGATTCGGGCTCGGTTTTTGAAGCCTCGGAAGAACTTGAATTTTCAGATTCGGAGGTCGGCTCGGAGGAAGCCTCGGCTTCGGAAGAAGGCTCGGGCTCTTCGGAGCTTTCGGATATTTCGGCGGAAGATTCATAAGCTTCGCTTATCGTTTCGGAATTCTCGGATATCTCGGAAGTCGCCGATTCATCGGGAGAGGCGGGATCTTTTTTCAGAAGATGCGCGACAAGCAGCGCGGCGCCGGCGAGAAGCAGCGCGCCCAAAACCGCAGCGACTATCACGGTAATTTTCTTTTTATTCTTTTTCGGGTTTTCTTCGCGGGGAGGATTCGGATTTGACGCGGAAGCGCCGCCGATAGTCTGACCCGTCATTAGAACGTCGGTGGAAACGTTGAACAACTTCGCCATGGCGATAATGCTGTCGAGCGAGGGCTGTGTCTGGTCGTTTTCCCAAAGGCTTACGCTCTGTCTCGTAACGTTCAGTTTCTCCGCGAGGTCATCCTGCGACATATTATTTTCTTTACGGTATTTTTTGATATTTTCCCCTAGCATTCGCAATGCTCCTTTTATCGTATTTTTCTTTTGGTATAATATCATATCGAAAGCATTTAATCAATAAAATGTGTTTGGAATTTTGTCAAGCAGCGCTTGCGTTTTGCATTTTTCGCACTTTTTTCGTGAAAAAGGCGTCAAAAAGCCTTACTTTTTTCGTGAAAAGAGTAGGCAAAAAAGCCCTTCCTTTTCGAGAAAAGGAAGCGAAAAGCTTTTAAAGCGCGAAAACAAGTTTTCGCGTAAAAGGATAAAACAAAGGACGTACCGAGATACGTCCTTTTTGTTTTACAATATTTTTTCCATTCGAAAGACTTTTTTCGTTTCTCCGAGCACGTTATAAAGCTCGGGTGGGGCGGTTTGGGACATCTTAAAGCCCGCGGATTCATAGCATTTTATCGCGGGAAGATTATTTTCGAACACGCCGAGGGAAAGTATTTTGGCTTTATAGATATTCGCCGCGTATTCCGAAGCGAGACGAAGCATCTCTTTTCCATAGCCCCTGCCGCGTTTTTCGGGGGCGACTATCGCGAAGCCGACACGAAGCTCGTCGGCGGTCGGAAGCGGGTTTCGCATTGTGAAAAATCCGCAGACCTCTTTATCGTCAAGCGCGGTAAAGCGTATCACGTTTTTCAGGGAATCGAAGCTTTCCTTTTTAAGCGGATAGTCGCCGAGAACACCCGCCGTCCAGAGATAAAACTCTTTTTCATCTTTACACATCGAAAGGATCTTTTCGGTATCCTTTTCCAAAAACGGACGAAGTCTTATCATTTTCTTGCGTCCACGAGTTTTTTATAGCCGTTTTTGAAGGCATCTATCGCGAGAGGAACGCCCTCGTCGAGTTTTAAATAGTTCGTTATCTTCTGCGTTCCGTTCACGTCGACGACGTCGTTGGCGGAAAACCACGCTGCCGCTTTTATATTCTTACAGAATTCGTAGCCTTCATCCTGGCTATGGACGAGGCAATCGAACATTCCTGTTATCCAATCCGCCTGTCTCTGTCGGCGCATATTGATATCGGTAACGTCGACGTACTGACCTTTGCCCCAGTCGTAGACGACCTCGCCGCCCGCGGCACAGCCGAACTCGCCGATTATCGCGGGGTAGTTATCGAACCACGGGGTATTCTTTTTATAGAGCTCGGTATACATATCCTTGAACGAGACGATATTCTTTTCGTCATTCATCTGGTAATAGGTAAGTCCGAGCATCTGGACGTAATCTTCGCCCGGGAAGTAGCAGAGCGATTCGCCCCAGTTGGAATACGGGCAGGAGATGGCTATCGGATTGAATATCCAGATACAGTTATCGACGCCTTCTTCTTTGAAGATATCGTACATTTTACGCCACGTCTCGACGAAAACGTCGGGGTCGAGCATCGTCTGGATGCCGCTATACGAAGTCCAGTCGGTATTCATCTCGTTATTAAGGCGGAAGAGGACGGGTTTGCCGTATTCTTTGACCTGTTTGGCTATCTTTCTGAAATGGTCGTCGATTTTACCGCGCAGAATATCGTACATCGGAGTATAGCCGCCGAGGCCGTTATTCGTCGTTGTGAACTGGTAAGTCAGCTCGAGGACGGGTTTTCCGTTGAAGCCGTCGCCGCCGGCGTATTTTTTGAGCAGATCGACGTCGAGTTCGGTTTTACTGTTGCCCCAGCCGATATGGTAATAGGTCATAAAGATATCGAGCTTGGAGTCGAGCTGGGTATTCATCCAGTTTATATAAGTCGGGGAATTGCCCGCATAGAACATACCGATTTCGGTAGTGTTGGAATTTTGGAGTTTTTCGAAATATTTTTTCGTTTCCTCGTTCCAGTTTTCCGGAATTTTAAGCTCGTAGGAGGTAAAGGAATTTTGGGTTTCGCCGCGTTTTTCAAGCTCTTTGAACGACGCGATCACGGAATCGAGCGTTTCGTATCTCGGCTGGTCGGATTTGAGCACGAAGAGCCAGAAATGGTCGTAGGATTCCGTCGGGCGAACGATGGCGATACTGTAACAATCGTATTTTATCTTCGAGCCGAGGTTTATCTGCATATCGTAATAGTTTACGGTAAAGCCGGGCAAAAGTTCCTCGGTAACGCCTATCATACGGGTACGGCGGATATTATTCGCGCTTAGGAAATCGAGGTTTTCCAAGTATCTGACGACCCACTCGTCAAAGTAGGTGGCGAAGCCTTTTGCGTTATCTCCGTAGGGGTTTTGGTCCTCGTAAGTAACGGTAAGGACGTAATCCTCGGCGAAATAGCGGCTTCTGAGTTTTCCGAGCGAGAAGTCGGCGTCGACCTCGGCGGAGGGCAGCGTCAGCGCATAGCCTTCGGAGAGCACGGCGACACGCGTTTTTTCCTTAGTCGAGAACAGTATTCTCGCGTCGCCGCCTGGAATAGCGGCGGGATTTTCGACAAGTTTGCCGTTCTCGTAAGCTTTTAAAGTATAGACGCCGTTTGCATCGTTAAATCCGTTTTTTTCGTCGGCAAAGGCGGCATCCCAAAGCTTCGCCGCGTTCGCGTCGGGGGTATCCTCTTTCTGCGAGGATTCGTCGCCGCCGTCGCAGGCGACCATTATCGGCATCAGGCCGAGCAGTATCATCAGTATCGCGAGAGCACGTTTCATAAATATACCTCCGAAATTTACTTATTTTATTATAGCAGAGGACGGAGAAAAATGCAAGGGAAAAGGTCGCGCCTTTTGAAAAAGGCGTCCGAAAACTTTTAAAGCGCCGTTCCTTTTCGTGAAAAGGAACCGAAAAGCCCGCTTTTTGAAAAAAGCTTAGCAAAAACTTTTAAAGCGCGAAAACAAGTTTTCGCGGAGATCGTTCTATCAGGCAAGTAGCGTTATTCCGCACGATTTTACCTTATCGCCATATCCGAGAAACGGTTCGTGCGGGATATGGGCAGCGGCAAGCATTATAGATAACCGCAAGGAAGTAATATAGCAAGGCTACGCTTGGCGGCGGCACTTTAAAGACGCGAGGTCAGGTGATTCCGCGCGAATGAAGGGTATCTCTTCGAATCAGCAAACGATTCGCGCGGGACAAGAGAGGACGAAAGCCATACAATGACGAGAGCCATACAATGAAAATCTATTTGCGTTAGCAAATGTTCCTTAATGTTTGTGTAGCAAACAATCCATGACGCGAAGCGACAATTCATAAAAAATTCATTTGCGAAGCAAATATTCCCGTCGCTGAATGCCGAATGCTTCGATAAATTGTCAATCTAAGTGCAACACTTTAATAAACAAGAATCAAACAAATCCTGCGGAGTGGCAAAGTTAAGAACCTTTTTAGGCCTGGCGTTAATTAACACCAGGTTCTTTTTCAGGGTAGTGGTGCTGACGCGGGAAAGATTGCGGCCTTTGGGATAAAACTCACGAAGGAGTCCGTTAAGGTTTTCGTTTGTTCCTTTTTGCCAAGCACAGTAAGGATCTGCGAAGTAAACCGAACAGCCGAGCTCTTTTTCAATAGTTTTCCAAGCGGCAAACTCCGCGCCTCTGTCGCAGGTTATTGTTTTAACTGCTTCGCTCGGGAACTGGGATAACGCTGAAATTATGGTTTTCGCCATTGTATCGGCATTGCGGTTCGGCATTTTAATTGCTATGTAATACCTTGTCTTACGCTCAGCAATGGTCGCGAAGCAGCACTTGGACTTGCCCCTTCCGGAAACCACCGTATCCGCTTCCCAATGGCCGAACTCGATGCGCTTGTAAATGTTTTTGTCTCGCTTTCGTATAGACTTGCCGAGGTTGAATTTTCCTCTTGTTTCAAGCTTTCCGCGGCTTTTTCCCTTTCGCCTCAACACTTTCAGATTTACGTCAATGTATTTTTCATATATCCATCGGTATATTGTTTTGAACGAAGGCATTTCCAATTCGCAGGGGTAGTTGGATATTTGCTCCGGCGACCATGTTTTCAGCAATTTTTCTTTGATATTATCCAAAATAACGGGGTTTTTGTATAGTCCGCGATGGCAGTACGACCTTCTGAGAAGATATTTCTTTTGTGCTGTGTGAGGATAATACGTCGGCACATCGTACATGTGCGTACAGTTTCTCCGGAGCTCGCGCGATACCGTGCTTACGTTTCGACCGAGTAATTCGGCGATTTTTCTATAACTGTATCCTTTTTTGTAATATTCCCGTAGACAACAGCGTTCTTCTATGGTAAGATGTTTGTAGTTCATACGTTTTCTCCTGGTTTTTGGTTTTGTCGTTATTATCATTATACCACGGATTCGTATGAACTTCTTTTTTATTTTTTACTGTTGCACTTGATAGTATAATTCATC
>JAZUJV010000119.1:0-6009 GCA_045642945.1 Eubacteriales bacterium
GTCGCCCACGCGGTATGCCGTCGCGTGCGACGTTTTTTCAATGTCAAGAGAGCCCTGCAATAACGCCGTCGCAACGTTTGACCTCGCGATAGCCGCCGCTCTCCCGTTGTTGTAATTTATCGTCGCCTGGTTTGTAATAACAATCGCCATAAATGTTCCTCCTTTTTTGCGCTTTCGCGCTCGTTACAGTATATTTTCAAATCACTTTCGCTGATAAAGAAAAAAGGCAGTCAACCGCCTTTTTCTATACCAATTCTTTCCTAAGCTTTTCTATCGCCTTCGTCTCTTTTCTCGACACGGCGACCTGCGTCATACCGAGGATCTTTCCGGTCTCCGTCTGCGTCATACCGCGAAAATAGCGAAGCCTGATGATTTGCTGTTCCTCGATTGATAGGTTTTCTATCGCCTGGAAAAGCGCAATCCTCTCGTCCCGCTCCTCGCTTTCGTCCTTGCCGATAAGCTCCCCGAAGGTCGAATTGTCGCCGATAGGCTCGTATATCGATACGGTTTCAGCACAGGCGCATATACATTCCGCCGCTTCCTCTTCCGAAAAATCACAAATTTTCGCTATCTCCGAAATAGTCGGCTCGCGCCCGTTTTTAATAAAGAATTCTTCCCGCGCCCGCGCGATGACCGAGGCTTTTCTTTTTATCTCGCGCCCGACCTTTATGCTCCCGTCGTCGCGCAGAAAACGTTTTATCTCTCCGATGATAAGCGGAACGGCGTAGGTCGAAAACTCCGTTTCGCGCGAAAGATCAAAGTTTCTTATGGCTTTTATCATCCCGATACTGCCGATCTGCGTCAAATCCTCTTTGTCGACGCCTCTGCCGATAAACCGCGAAGCGATCGAGCGGATAAGCCCGGCGTTGTCGCTTAAAAGCTCGCCGAATGCCTCTTTGTCTCCGCTTTTCGCCGCTCTTATCTTTTCGGCGACTTCTGTTTTCAATAGTGAATAAGCCCCTTTTCAATAACGACGTTCGTGCCTTTTCCGACTTTCGACTTGACCTTTAAAGAGTCCGAAAAACTTTTCATAACGGTAAATCCCATTCCGCTTCTTTCGCCCTCCGGGTCGGTGGTGTAAAGCGGCTGCATCGCCGTTTCGACGTCGGCAATGCCTTTGCCCTTGTCCTTTATCGCCACGCGAAGCAAACCATTTTCCGAAAGCGAACAGCTTATGTAAATAAAACATTTATTCTTGTCGGCTCTGTCCGAATAGGCGTGAACGATGGCGTTCGTAACCGCTTCGCTGACGGCGGTCTTAAGCTCCGAAACGTCCGCGATGCTCGGGTCTGCCTGCGCCGCGAACGCCGCGACGGCGGTCCTTGCGAAAGCCTCGTTGACGCTCTTCGCGGGGATGATAAGCTTTATCTCGTTTTCAAAAATCTTCCTCATTTTACTGTCCTTTCTATTTTTAAAATCTTTTCCATTCCCGCTATCGCGAGAATTTTCATGACCGCGTCCGACGGGTCGGTAACGATAAGCGTCGAGCCCGCCTCGGCGCATTTTTTCATCCTTCCCATAACGAGCCCGAGCCCCGACGAATCGCAAAAATTCACGCCCGACAGCTCAAGGTAAAAAACGACGGGCTTTTCCTTTTCGATTATTTCGTCTAAAATCGTTCTCGCTTCCTTCGCGTTGTGGTGGTCGATCTCGCCCGATACCGACGCGATGATGTTTTCTCCCTCGGTTTTTTGTTTAATCTTCATATCAAAAACGTCCTTTCGGCTTTATTATATTCTTTTCCATTGTCGGTTTCTGTCACACTCTGCGCGAAAAATAAAAAAACGGAAAAGCTTTTTTGCTTTTCCGCTTTTATGTGTTTTTCGATTTTCCCGCGAAAGTTTACTTTCGCGCATTTAAAAGCTTTTTGGCACACCTTTTTCACGAAAAAGGTGTGGCTTTTCGGTTCCTTTTCCCGAAAAGGAACAAGTCAGATATCGTCGTCATCGTCGTCGTGATCGTCGCCGAAATATTCTCTCGAAACGACTCTCTTGGCGTCGCGCTGCTTTTCGACCATGTCCGAAAGCATGTCTTTGATTTCTTTCGATTTTTTGATTTTCTTGATGTCGACCTCGGGAGCCGTCTTGTCGGCGGTGCAGCAATGGATCGTGCCTACGCCGCAGATCCTGTTCCAGAAGGTGCGTTTAAGCGTGATGTCGAGTATCCTGTAAAGCCTTATTTCTTCTTCGTCGCGGGAGAAAAATCCGGTGTCTATAGTCAATTTGTCTTCCGTAAGCGAATAACGCGTAAAGCTCCACGGCAATCCCAAAAACGGACGTTTTCTGTCTTTCCAAATAATCTCTTTGCCTGCCATCCTATGTTCCTCCCAAAAAACACTTTTTAATATTCTATCATATAAATAACCGCATTTCAATCACTTTATGATATTTTTCTTGCGTCAAAAGACATATTTTCTTCACTTTAAAAAATCAAGTTGACATTTACGCGTATTTATTGTATAATACACGGTGTAATCTTATATATTCAAGGAGGAAATTCCAATATGGGACTTATTAAAGCAGCATTAGGCGCTCTCGGCGGAACCCTTGCCGATCAGTGGAAGGAGTTCTTCTACTGCGACGCCATCGATGCCAAGGTTCTTTGCGTCAAAGGTCAGAAAAAGGTCGGAGACAGAAGCTCCAACACCAAAGCCAGCGATAACATAATGTCCAGCGGCTCGGTAATCGCCGGCGCCGACGGTCAGTGCATGCTCATCGTCGAACAGGGCAAAGTCGTTGAAGTTTGCGCCGAACCTGGCGAATTCATCTACGATACCTCCACAGAGCCCAGCATCTTCGCCGGCTCTCTCGGTAAAAGCATTCTCGAAACCTTTAAAACCATAGGCAAACGTTTCACCTTCGGCGGCGATACCGGTAAAGACCAGCGTGTTTATTATTTCAACACGAAAGAGATCGCCGACAATAAATTCGGCACGGCTAACCCCGTTCCCTTCAAAGTCGTCGTCAACGAACAGCTTGGTTTCAAGCTCTCCGTCGACCTCCGCTTCAACGGTACTTATTCCTATAAGATAACCGACCCGCTTAAATTCTATACCGAAGTCAGCGGCAACGTCTCCGGCGAATATACCCGCGACCAGATCGACGGTATGCTCAAAGGCGAGCTCATAATGGCTCTCCAGCCCGCTCTCGCCACCCTTTCCGCCAACGGTATCTCCTACGACCAGATCCCCGCTCACAATATGGACGTCCGCGACGCCCTTAACGAATGCCTTAAAAACGATTGGGGCAAACGCGGTATCGAAGTATATTCCATGAACTTCGGTGTTCCTTCGATTCCCGAAGAACAGCGCAAGAAGATCACCGAATGGGAAGAAACCGCCATGTCTATCAATCCCGCCGTTGCAGGCGCACATCTCGTTACCGGCCAGATCTCCGCTATGAATACCGCCGCCGGAAACGAAGCAGGCGCTATGACCGGATTTATGGGTATGGGTATGGCTATGAATCAGGGCGGTGCCAACGCCGCTAACCTCTTCGCCATGGGTCAGCAGCAGCCTCAGGCTCCCGTTGCCCCCGCCGCTCCCGCTGCCCCCGTCAACGGTTGGAAATGCTCCTGCGGCGCTACCGCTACCGGTAATTTCTGTACCGAATGCGGCGCTAAAAAGCCCTCCGACGAAGGCTGGAAGTGCTCCTGCGGTTCCGTAAACAAAGGCAAATTCTGCCAGAACTGCGGCGCGAAGAAACCCGAAGGCGCTCCGCTTTACCGCTGCGATAAATGCGGATGGCAGCCCGAGGATCCTCATAATCCTCCGAAATTCTGCCCCGAATGCGGCGATATCTTCGACGATAACGATAAAGCCTGACATTTATTGAGTAAAAAATAAAAATAAATAAAAAAGAGGTATTTTATGCTTAAACGTTTAATGGCAATGCTTCTTGTCGTCCTCTTCGCGTGCGCGGCGTGTTTCCTTACCGCTTGTAACGGCGACGATGACAACAGCAGCGGCGGCAACGTCAGCGGTAATGCCGACGATTTCCCCCTCGAAGTTAAAGACTGGGGCGGCGTCGAAATCACCATTCTTACCCACAATCTTCACGATTGGGCGGTAAGCGAAGTTGCTCCCGAATCCCTTAACGACGAACCCGTCAACGATGCTTTCTTCCAGAGAAACGCCAAAATCGAAGAAACCTTCGGTATCAAACTCATCTGCGAAGGCGTTGATAACCAGACCGAAGGCGTCGATAAAGTACGTCTCAGCTGCCAGAGCGGTCTCGATGAATATCAGGCGGCCATCTTCGGCCTCACCTATATCTCCACCCTCGGCGTCGAAGGCCTCCTTTACGACGTTGCCACTATCCCCAACGGTTATATCCATTATAACGATGAATGGTGGGATCAGACCGCCATCCGCGATATGACCATCAACAACAAGATCTTCTTCCTCCTCGGCGACGCTATCGACGAAGACGACCAGCCCACCTGGGCTGTTTACTTCAACAAAGACCTCGTTGAAAAATACGGTCTTGAAAATCCCTACGACCTCGTCAGAGAAAAGACCTGGACCGTCGACGCTATGCACGAAATGACCAAAAAGGTTCACCACATGCACGGCAGCCAGATGTCCTACGATCCTTCCGTCGGCGACGTTTGGGGCATGGTAGCACAGAGCTACGACTACTACGCGTTCATGCTCGGCTGCGGTCAGCCTATGATCGATATGTCCGGCGAAGTTCCCACTATGCGTATTGACGAAGAAGAAAACATCCAGGCGTTCATGGACGTTTACGATCTCCTTCTCGACTCCGATAACGTCGGTGTTGCCGACTTCTTCGGACGTTGGGATTCCGGCGTTTACGGCCAGGAAACCACTATATTCACCAGCGGCAACGCTCTCTTTATGCCGGGTACCATCAACTCCGTCTTCGGCGAAGCTATGAAGAACGCCGAAATCAAATACGGTATAATCCCGATGCCTATGAGAAACAGCGGTCAGCAGGAAGAATACACCACCTCCGTTTCGGTTTACTGGTGCCCTGCTATCTCCATCCCGACCTCTAACGTCGAAAAACTCGACGCTACCTGCTATGCTCTCGAAGCAATGGCATTCTACGGAAAGAAACTCGTAACTCCCGAATACTACGACAGAACCCTTTCCTACAAACGCTTCAAAGATGACGAGTCTCTCGAAATGCTCGACCTCATCTTCCGTAACAGAACTTACGATATCGGCGCTATCTTCGACTTCACCACCGGCGCCAACGGAAGCGGTATGCTTTACTTCTACACTTCTCTCCTCGGAGCGAAGAGCGACGGAATTATGTCCGCCTTCGAAGCAAAACAGGAATCTTTCCAGGGCGGTATAGACGCGCTCATCGAAAGATGCTATAAATAACCGATACAGCTTCAAAAAACGCCGCGGCTTTATCGCCGCGGCGTTCCGTCATAATGTGCTGCATTTTTGAAATACTAATATACAGAGGTATTTTATGCTTAAACGTATAACGGCGATGCTTCTTGTCGTCCTCTTTGCGTGCACGGCGTGCTTCCTTACCGCTTGCAACGACAAAGATAACGAAAGCAGCGGCGCCGACGTCAGCGGCCTCGCTGACGATTTTCCCCTCGAGTATAAAAACTGGGGAGGCGTGGATATAACCATTCTTACCCATAATCTTCAAAGCTGGGCTGTAAGCGAAGTCGCCCCCGAAGAGCTTAACGACGAACCCGTCAACGACGCTTTCTTCCAGAGAAACGCCAAAATCAAAGAGGCGTTCGGCATCAATATCGTTTGCGATTATGTCGGAGACCAGGCGGAAGGCGTCGATATGGTGCGCTTGAGCTGCCAGAGCGGTCTTGATGAATATCAGGCGGCGGTCTTCGCTCTCATCAGCATCTCCGCGCTCGGCGTCGAAGGCCTGCTTTACGACGTTTCCACCATCCCTAACGGCTATATCCAATATAACGAGGAGTGGTGGGACCAGACCGCCATCCGCGATATGACCATCAACAACAAGATTTTCTTCCTTCTCGGCGATGCTATCGTTCTCGATG
>JAZUJV010000120.1:0-4515 GCA_045642945.1 Eubacteriales bacterium
ATGGCGCAGGGCAAAAAGGACGAGGCCGAAGAAGTCAAACGCCGCGTTGCCGAGGACGGCAGCAGAATAGACGAGCTTTCCGCCGAAGAAAAGCAGACCGAGGAAGAGCTCCTTACGAAGATGATGAGAATTCCGAACATCATCGATCCTTCCGTTCCGATAGGCAGAAGCGACGCCGAAAACGTCGAAGTTCAGAGATACGGCGAGCCGAAGGTCCCCGATTTTGAAATTCCCTATCACACCGACATTCTCGAAAAGCTCGGCGGCATAGACCTCGACAGCGCGAGAAGAGTCGCGGGCAACGGTTTCTATTATCTTACCGGCGATATCGCGCAGCTTCATTCCGCGGTCATCTCTTACGCGAGAGACTTTATGATCAAACGCGGATTCCAGTATTGCGTTCCTCCCTTTATGATAAGAAGCAACGTCGTTACCGGCGTTATGAGCTTCGCGGAAATGGACGCCATGATGTATAAGATCGAAGGCGAAGACCTTTATCTTATCGGCACGAGCGAACATTCGATGATAGGCCGCTATATCGACACCATCATTCCCGAAAAAGAACTTCCGAAGACGCTTACGAGCTATTCCCCCTGCTTCAGAAAAGAAAAGGGCGCGCACGGCATAGAAGAACGCGGCATATACAGAATACACCAGTTCGAGAAACAGGAAATGATAGTTATATGCAAGCCCGAAGACAGCATGATGTGGTTTGACAAGCTTTGGCAGAACACCGTCGATCTCTTCCGCTCGATGGATATTCCCGTTCGCACGCTTGAATGCTGCTCCGGCGACCTCGCAGACCTTAAGGTCAAATCCCTCGACGTCGAGGCATGGTCCCCCAGACAGCAGAAATATTTTGAGGTCGGCTCCTGCTCGAACCTCGGCGACGCGCAGGCGCGCAGACTTAAGATCAGAGTTGACGGCGAGAACGGCAAATATCTCGCGCACACCCTCAACAATACCGTTGTCGCGCCTCCCAGAATGCTTATCGCGCTTATCGAAAACCATCTTAACCCGGACGGCAGCGTAAATATTCCCGAAGTGCTTCGTCCTTATATGCTCGGCAAATCCATTATCGAAACCAAATAGCGGTGGAATGATATGACTTTTCGAACGATACTCTGGACTTTGACGCTCGGCGTTGCCGCGGCGACGCTTATCGTATATTACAACAGCCGTTTTTTAGGCAGATTCGTGCGCGCTCTTTTACAGATTGACGCCACGTCGCCCGAGACGGCGGTAAGCGCGGAAGAGCTTAAAATCAAGCTTTCTCCGGCTGTAAAATTTTCTCTTCGCCCGGGAACGAGCTTCTCGCAGACGGTTCTGACGACAGAAGACGGAAGGTATTATATCTCGCCAAGCAGGGTATCGCTCGCGAAAGCCAAGTATCGCGGGAAGGATACGACGATAGTTTTCGTTTTGATAATTTTCGTTATTTTAGGTATTTTTTCGCTCGCGATAAGCTATTTATTCCCCAATCTTCTCGATTTTGCCGGCGGACAGTTCAGCGGACTGTTCGGGAACAGGAGGTAGATTTTGGAACAGAAAAAGAAAATTAACCCTTTGGTAATCATACTTATCGTCGCGTTTCTTTTAGTCGGTATAACCGTACTCGTCGTCCGCTTCGTGCTCGGGTATAACTATACCACGCTCGGAAACGGCGGTAAATTCGTAGGTGAATACGAGAACGGACAGCCGATAAAGGGGACTATCAACTACGCCGACGGCATATCCGGCGAGCTTGACCTTTTGAACAGGACCATAACGTATTCCAACGGAGACCTTTACGAAGGCGACATCAAAAACGGTTTGCGCGACGGCAGCGGCAAGCTCACGAGAGCGGCTACCGGCGACGTTTACGTCGGACAGTTCAAGGACGACGAGATATCCGGAAAAGGAACTTTCACCTATTCCAACGGCGACGTTTACGAAGGCGAGCTTCTTAATTCGCAGAAGCACGGTCAGGGTAAATTCAGTTACGCGAACGGAAACGTTTATGAAGGTCAGTTCGCAAACGACGTCAGAAGCGGAAAAGGCAGATTCAAGTGGGCGTCCGGCACCTATTACGAGGGCGACTTTGCCGAGGATTTAAAGAACGGATACGGCGTTATGGTTTTTGAAAACGGCGACAGATACGAGGGCTATTTCAAAAACGATATGCGCGAAGGCGAGAACTGTATTTATATCTGGAACGACGGCGAAAGATATAACGGCGCGTTCATCGCGAACCTTATGGACACGAGAAAACGCGACGGCGACGGCAATTTCATTCTCGACGAAGGCGGCGAATACACCCACGGCGAGATGGGCATATATACCTTCTCGACGGGAAGGACATACAGAGGATACTTTATGGAAGGCAAAGCCATAGGTGTCAGCATAGAGGGTTAAGATTATGGCAAAATTCGTTTTTTCGGCGTTCGCCGACGAGATAGATGCTTCGTTCGACGAGCAGCTAAAAGGGCTTAAAAAGCTTGGGATAAACATGATAGAGCTTCGCGGGGTCGACGGAAAAAGCTTCGTTAATCTTACCGACGAAGAGGTTTATTCGGTCAAAAAGAAATTAGAAGAAAACGGAATAGGAATTTCCGCGCTCGGCACGCCTATCGGCAAAATCAAGGTCGACGGAGATTTCGAAGCACATAAAGCGTTGCTTACGCGAATCATGGACATCGGAGATATTCTCGGATGCAAGAAGCTTCGCGTTTTCAGCTTTTATCGCGGCGAAAACATGAGCGACGCCGAGTTTCGCGAGAAGAGTTTTTCGATGGTCGGCGAGCTTCTTTGCATGGCGGAAAGCAGAGGTTTTATACTCTGCCATGAAAACGAGAAGGATATTTACGGCGATTCGCCGGAGCACGAATACGATATCATATCGCATTTCGACGGCAGGCTTAAAGCCGTACTCGATCCGGGCAATTTCGCGTTCTGCAAACTTGACGCGACGAAGGGATATCCGATTTTAAAGGATCATATCGAATATTTCCACATAAAAGACGCGGACGAAAACGGGACTATCGTTCCCCCGGGAAAAGGCGTGGCGGGGCTTAAAGAGCTGCTCGCGAAGATAAACGAAGACAGAGAAGGCGAAGTCATTCTCACGATGGAGCCGCATCTTGTGGAATTCGCGGGGCTATCTTCCCTTTCCAAGCTGGACGACATAAAACACAAATACACTTTCGAGACGCCTTTTGACGCGTTTAAGGTCGCATACGATTCGGTCAGACAAATGACCGAGGAATTATGAAATTCTCGGAATTTATTTCAAAGGGGCGTTTGCGCCCCTTGTTGCTATCTTTGATTTTCGGCTCTCTTGCCGCGATACCGTATTTTTTTGAAAAGGCGTTTATACTTACGTTTATCGCGCTTTTCGGGGAGATTTACACGGTCATATCGGTAAAGAGCGAAAAAGAGAGGATATTTTTACCGTTTCTTATATATTTCTTTGCGAATTACGCTATCGGGTACTCGTTCATTTACGAGCTTTATCCGCTTGACAGATTCGGGTTTACGAAGTTCGAATCGTTTTTGACGGTGTTCGCGGCCTGCGCGGTTTTCCCTTTATTTCACGCGGCGTTGCAGGCGCTTATAATAAGCGTAATAAAGCTTTTGCCGAATAGTCCGGTACGGGCGCCGTTTATCGCGGTTTCGTTCGTTATCGCGGAGGCGGCGGTCTCTATCGGCAAACTCGCGTTCCCTTGGTGCAGCATATCGGTTTCGCTGACAGGATTTTTACCGTATCTGCAGACGCTTTCGCTTTTCGGAAAGTATTTCATCACTTTTATAACCGTTTTGTTCGTTTCGCTTTTCGCTTACGCGCTTAAAGATAAAAAAGGCGTTTTCGCCGTCATGGCGGCGGTCGTATTCGTTTTGAACACGGCGGCGGGCACGGTCATATACTTTTTGCCCGAAGAGACGGGCGAAGGTATAGACGCGGCGTGCGTCCAGGGGAACGTTCCCGCGAACCAGAAATGGAACACGGAAAAGCAGGGCTCGATTTTCTATAATCACGTGCTTATGATGGAGGAAGCCTGTGAGAACGGCGCGGAGGTCATTATTTTACCCGAGAGCGCGGTCCCGACGGCATACCGTGAGAACGGCACTATCGACGTTTATTACAAGGCAATCTCGCAGACCTACGGCGTTTACGTCATCGCGGGGGTCAACTACAAAACCGAAAGCGATTATTACAACGCGGTGGTCGGAATTTATCCCGACGCGAGCGAGACGGATATTTATAAAAAGAGACACCTTGTGCCTTTCGGGGAGTATATTCCCTATTCCGATATTATTACGAAGGTTTTCCCGTTTGTCGAAGGTCTGACCGAGGATTTCGATATTCTTACGGCGGGCGACGAGCCGACGCTCGTTAAAGTGAAGGACGTAAAAGCCGCGCCGATGGTATGTTTCGACTCGATTTTCCCGAATCTTTCACGCGAAAGCGTTGCGGAAGGCGCGCAGTTTATAGTTATCGCCACGAACGACAGCTGGTTCAACGACAGTTTCGGAGGC
>JAZUJV010000121.1:0-8541 GCA_045642945.1 Eubacteriales bacterium
TCGCGTAACCAAAAGAGCCGTGCGAAAAGCACGGCTCTTTTTTACTGCTTCAGAGAGAACTTTTTTCTCAGTCATTTACGTTTAGTAAACTCCGTTCGAAAAAAGTCCTCTCTTCATTGTCTTCCACGATTTTCCTACGCCCGTTCGGGCTGAGCGATGCGGCGCAGACCTGCCTTTTTCGTGAAAAAGGCAGGCGAAAAAGCTTTTACGGCTCGCGCTTCCGCGCTCGTACAAAAAAGCAATTATCCAATAAAGAGGAAATATACTTGCTTCGCGCGGAACAACGGAACTTGAAATAATAAAAGAATACCGCGAAAGTTTACTTTCGCGGCATTAAAAGCTTTTTGGCACACCTTTTTCACGAAAAAGGTGTGAAGTTTCGGGCGCGTCCCTTACGCCACGGCGGAAACGACGTCTCCGATTTCTTTGACGCTTACGGGCGCTTTGCAGTCGCCCGCGATAACGAGGACGAGGAGGAAGACGACGAGGATTCCGAGGAGGATACCGCCCTGCTTAAAGTTCATCTTGTTGATCTTGATGTTAAGAATGTAGAGGAATCCGAGTCCGAAGAACACGAATCTGAAGATCCAAACCGTTATGTTCGCGGGAATGAAAGTCGTGAGCATAAAGAGGGTAACGGTAGTTACTACGGAAGTCGGAATAGGAAGCCCGCGGAAGGTCTTCGAGGCCGCCGAGGATTCCGAGAACTGCGCTCTCGTGTTGAAATAAGCGAGCCTTATCGCACCGCAGCAGATGAAGAAAAGATAAATTATGACGTCGAGAACGCCGTTGAAGCCGAAGCTGAACGCCATAAAGCAAGGCGTAACGCCGAAGCTGATAACGTCGCAAAGACTGTCGAGCTGAACGCCGTAAAACTTCTGGCTCTCGGTCCTGTTCTTGTTCATTCTCGCGATTTTGCCGTCGAACATGTCGCAAATAAGCGCGAGAAACAGCATATAGACCGCGAATTTAAAGTTGCCGTGCGCGGCGAGAAAACAGGATGTAACCGCCGAAATAAGTCCGAACAGCGTTACCGCGTTCGCTATTGAATAATAACCGATAATCATAATTATCCTCCGTTATCTGTATCTGTCGATGTTTTTAAGTTCGTAATACAGTTTTTTATAACTTTCTGCTCTTGTCGCGGAAATCAAACCTTTTTCGACCGCCTCGGCAATGCCGCATTCGGTTTCTTTGGTGTGAGTGCAGTCCGCGTACCTGCATTTGTTTTCGAATTCTTCGAATTCGGGGAATAGGGTATGAAGCTCCTTGTGGTCGATAGCGCAATATAACTCGGTGTCGACCGCCGTGAAACCCGGGGTGTCGGCGAGATAAGTGCTTTCTCCGAGCGGGAAAAGCTCGGTTACGCGCGTCGTGTTCTTGCCTCTCGCGATACGTTCTGAAAGCTCGCCCGTTTCGAGCGAAAGCTCGGGGAACGCCGCGTTCAACAGCGTTGATTTTCCGACGCCGCTCGCGCCGCAGATAACGCTCTTCCTGCCTTTGAATAAAGCCCTGACTTCTTCGATTCCGCGCCCGTCCTTCGCCGACGTCTCGACGACCTTAAAAGGCGTTTTCGAATAAATCTCTTTTAAGTTCAGCCCGCCGTCAAAATCGTTCTTCGTAACCACTATCGCGCAATCGATTTCGTTCTTTCTCGCGATGACGGTCAAAAGATCGATGTTGTAAACGTAAGGCTCGGGCTCCTTCGGGGAAGCCGCGATGACGAGTAAATCTATGTTCGCCACACGCGGGCGGATAAGCGAATTCCGCCTCTCGCAGAAATCGGTGATAAAACCTATTCCGTTTCCGTTGTCGCGGAAGATGACTTCGTCGCCGGCTAAAATCCTGCCCTCGGCTTTTCTCATCTTCGTTCCTGCGCGGCATACGAATATTTCGCCGCCCGATTCAACGGTAAGCGTTCCGCGCCTGACGGACAAAACGAGTCCTTTTCTTCCGTCAGCCATCAATTACTACCGTTTCTTCGCTTTCTTCGGTGGTCTCACTCTCGCCGCCTTCGCTGGTCTCTTCACTCGGCGTAAGCTTGACGAGAAGTACGTCTATCATGTCGCCCGACGCGAATTCCTTGCCCTCGCCGACGCCTTGGAAGACTATAATAGCGCTTCCGTCTTCGTCCGCGAAGATCTGTGAGAAACCGTTTGCGGTAAGCGAATTTATAAGCTCGTTGATATTTGCTTCAAATCCCATTTCCATATAGGATTTTTCCAAATCGACCTCGGTGTCGAGAATGTTTTTCAAATCTTCCGATCCGGTAACGTAATGCGCGAACAGATAAACGATAAAGTCCGGCGCCGCGTTATACATCGCCTCTTTTGCTTCGTCGAGCGTCAGACCTTCGAGGTTCGGCATCGCTCTCGCGGATATCGGAATACCTATCGTAAATACGACTTCCGTCCCGACGGGGCTGACTTTGCCTGCGGGAACGCCCTGCGAAATGACGGTGTAATTGCCGCCCTCGACCTCCTGCTCGATAAAGCTGCAGGCGTATTTGCAATACCCCGCGAAGCTCTGCGCCTGCGCCTTGGTAAATCCTACGCAGTTGTGCATCTTCGCCGTGTTGGCGGACGCGGGACGCGAATAGTAATAAACGACAACCGTGTCGCCGACCTTGACTTCGCTTCCGGCTTCGGGCGAGGTGCTTAAGATCTGCCCGTTGTTGAAATAAGCGTTGCCGTCGGTGGTGGTGCTCTCTATAACGTCTACCTTAAGCCCGAGGTTAAGAAGCTTCGTCTGCGCCTCGTTCTTCACGCATCCGGTAAGATAGGGAATAACTACCTTTTCCGAACGGTTGATTGTGATAGAGTCGAAATGTAAAAGTCCGTCGCTGCCGACCTTGCTGATGTGCCCGCCTGCGGGCTCGGTGGCGATTATCTTGTTGTTCTCGATGTTCGGGTCGTTCTGAATGATGATACCTTCGTCGTCGATATAGAATTTAGCCCCGTAAGAGCCGCTCAAAAGCTCGTTGCGTAAACTGTCGGAATAAATCTTGCCCGTAAGCTCGGGATAAACGTATTCCGTTCCCTCGTCGGGATGTAAGAACTGGTCGAGCACCTGAATACCGAATACGAACGCGAGCGCGATGGCGACGAGTAAAAACGCCAGCGCCACGCCGAGAATTATCGGGAACATCGACCTGTTGGTCTTTTCCTTCTTTTTCTTCCCGTTCTTGTCCTTGTTTTTGCCCTTCGAAGCCGCTCCGTCGCGGTTTGCGCTCTTCTTGCCGAGCGTGTCGGCGATCTCGTCGTCCTTATAGGGCTCTATCTCCGCCGTGTCTATCATGTCGATAGATACGACGCTCGTGTTGCCGACGGGGCTTTCTTCCGCGCCCGTCGCGGTGATCGAGAATATAACGTCGGGGTTTCTCAATACCCATTCGATAGCCTTCGCCATGGAATGTGCCGACGCGAATCTGTCCTCGGGTGCCTTTTCAAGCGCCTTCAAGATGATCTGCGAAACGCCTACGGGAATGTCGAGCACGATGTCTCTCGGGTTTACGGGCTCGTCGTTCACCTGCATCATCGCGACCTCCATGGGAGTATCAGCGATAAAGGGAAGCGTACCCGTTACGGCCTCATAAAGCATTATGCCGACGGAATAAATGTCCGAATAATAGTCTGTTTCCTTGCCGCATGCCTGCTCGGGAGAAATGTAATAAACCGTCCCGACGGCTTTCTCGCCCGCCTTCTCGGTGGCGACGGATTTCGGGAGCTTCGCGATGCCGAAATCGGTTACTTTTATCTCGCCGTTCTTCATCAGCATCACGTTCTGCGGCTTGATATCCCTGTGGATAATGCCCTTGCTGTGAGCGTGCTCAAGCGCGCGAAGTATCTGAAGGATATAGATACACGCTTCTTTCCAGCCTATCGCATGCTTGTTGTCGAGATATTCGCGAAGCGTAATCCCGTCTAAAAACTCCATAACGATATATTTGATGTCGGGATATATCGCCACGTCGTAAACGCTTACGATATTCTTGTTCGAAAGCATCGCGACGGCTTTCGATTCGTCCAAGAATCTTGCCTCCGCCTGCTCGTCTCCGTTGTATTCGTCGTTAAGGATCTTAATGGCGACTATCCTGTTCATAACAAGATCCTGCGCCTTTAAAACACAGGCCATGCCGCCCATCCCGACGAGCTCGAGTATCTTATATCTGCTGTCGAGTACCTTTCCGACGAAACCTTCGTATTTGTTCATCTTAAAATTTCCTTTCATCCTTTTTAAAAAGGGAATGGAGCTATTCGTTGCCGAGCAAAACCGCGGTGATGTTGTCCGAACCGCCGTTTTCGTTCGCTTCGTCAATAAGTTTTTCCGTTCTTGCCTTGTAAGATGGGATTTTTCCACCCGCCGCGTACGCACCGGATATTATTTCCGCTATCCTCGCGTCGCTGACGTGGTTCGTAAGCCCGTCGGTGCAAAGTAAGATCTTTTCGAAAACGTCTATTCTGTAAATATCGCATTCAACGCTTTCGTTCACACCGAGCGCGCGCAAAATGATGTTTCTGTTCGGATGCATCAAAGCTTCCGACGGCGTTATTTCGCCTTTATCAATAAGATACTGAACGAACGAATGGTCCGTCGATACCTGCTTGAACGAATTTTCGGTCAGCCTGTATATCCTGCTGTCGCCGACGTTTACCGCGAACGTGCCACAAAGACAGTTTATAACGGCGACTATCGTCGTGCCCATGCCTTCAAGCTCTTCGTCGCCCGAAGCTCTGTTATAAATGACCGTGTTCGCCTCGTTTACGGCTTTCGTAATAAGCGCTCTTATCTGGTTTTCGGTAAAAGAATCGGGGTCCGTCGCCGAGAACGCCTTTTTGACTACCGATGCGAAAGTCTTTACGCCGAGCGAGCTTGCGACGTTTCCGCCCTTCGCTCCGCCCATACCGTCGCAAACGATAGCACAGCAGTAATTGTCCTTCGAGAATACGGCAAAGCTGTCCTGGTTGTTGGTCCGCTTCGCGCCGACGTCCGTCTTGCCCGAATATTTCATTTTCGCCGTACCTCCTTTGTTCTATCGGTCTTCCATCGTCGCCTGGCGAAGCTGCCCGCAGGATGCGTTTATGTCCGCCCCGAGATGTCTTCTGACCGTTACGTTTATTTTATATGTTTCTACCGTTTCTGTAAATACTTTTATGGCATTTTTTTCGCTTCTGCGGAAGTTTTTTTCTTTGATCGGGTTTACGGGGATAAGATTAAGATGACAAAGCATCCCCGAAAGCAATCTTCCGACCTCTTTCGCGTTCTCTTCCGAATCGTTCACGCCCGCGATGAGCGCGTATTCGAAGGATATCCGCCTGCCCGTTTTCTCAATATATCTTTTGCAAGCCGCGATAAGCTCCGAGATCGGATATTTGTTCGCGACCGGCATGGTCTGTTTTCTTATTTCGTCGTTCGGCGCGTGCAAAGATATCGAAAGCGTGATAGGCAGATCCTCTTCGGCGAGTCTGTCGATTTTTTCGACCAATCCGCAGGTCGAAAGGGAAATGTGCCGAAGTCCAATGTTCTGTCCTTCCGGCAGATTTACAAGCCTTAAAAAGCGTATCACGTTGTCGTAGTTGTCAAGCGGCTCGCCCATGCCCATAAGAACGATGTTCGAGACCTTCTCGCCGAGGTCTTCCTCCGCCGTCCGGATCTGCAAAAGCATCTCCGAAGCGGTCAGCGACCTGACGAGCCCCGCCTTCGTGGAGGCGCAGAACGCGCATCCCATCCTGCATCCGACCTGCGTCGAAATGCACATCGTGTTGCCGTGGTGATACCTCATAAAAACGCTCTCGACGGTCTCTCCGTCGAACATTTCATAAAGATACTTTACCGTCCCGTCTATCTGCGAGACGAGTTTTCTCTTTATCGTCGCCGTTTTTATAAAAGCGTTTTCCTCTAATTTCTCGCGTAAGTCTTTCGGAATATTATTCATATCCGAAAAGCTTTTCGCGCCCTTATACAGTTTTTCAAAAATCTGCTTTCCGCGGTATTTCGGCTGACCCAAGCTCACGCAAAGCTCGCTTATTTCCTCCGGAAACGCGGATAACACGTCGAATTTCATATTATTTTATCCGTTTTATAACGTTATAGTAAAACCCTTCTGGGATATCGAAAGAGGGAAGTATCGTTCTTTCTTCTGCCGAAACGAGCGAATCGTCGCTATCCAGTAAAAATCCGACAACTTCCTCGTTCTCCTTCTTATTTATCGAGCAGGTCGAATATACCATCGTCCCGCCGACTTTTAAATATTTCGCCGAGGAAACCGCTATCGCTCTCTGCGTTTCATAAAGCCTCTCGAAATCTTCGGGTTTCTTGTTTCTTATCTCGGGCTTGCTTCCTATCTCGCCCGTCCCCGAGCAGGGCACGTCGCAAATGACCCTGTCCGCTTTGCCGATAAGCTCTTCACACGGGCTTTTCCCGTCGTGCTTTTCTGCGGTAATAATGCTTATTCCGAGCTTTTTCGCCGATTTTTCTATAAGCGACAGCTTGTTTTCGTGTATATCAAAGGAATGAATTTTTCCTTCGTTTC
The DNA here is from genome assembly GCA_045642945.1 of Eubacteriales bacterium. Taxonomy (GTDB): domain Bacteria; phylum Bacillota; class Clostridia; order Oscillospirales; family CAG-382; genus Coliplasma. Next base: position 6,533 of record JAZUJV010000121.1, read on the forward strand.
CCATATTTATCGCGGCGGATAAGCTTTTCCCTCCGGGGCAGGCGCAAACGTCTATAACGGTTTCGCCCTTTTTCGCTCCGAGCGCGCCGCACGCTTCCTGCGAGCCGTATCCCTGAATATAAAACCAGGAAGACCCGAGATGATTTACCGCGTCAGCCGCGTCGCAAACCACCGTTTTCTCGTTTACAACGCTCCCGCCGACAGTCTTCGCGACCTCTTCGGCTTTGGCTTTAAGCGTATTCACGCGAAGAAAACATCTGCTCTTTCCGAAAAACGCCTCGAAAATCTCTTTGTAATTATCGGGATATTGCTCCCGTATAAGTGCAAAAAGCTCTTTCCCGACGGAATATTTAATATATTCCTCGCCGTTTTCTATCTCTTTTTCGATAATTTCTCTGTCTCTGCAAGCGCTTCTCAAAACCGCGTTTACAAACCTGCTCGCGTCGTACCCGAAAACCTCTCGGGCTATTTCGGTAGTCTCGTCGCAGGCGGCGCTGTCAGGCACTTTCGTCATATAAAAAATCTGACAAAGCCCCGTGAGAATAAGCGTAAACAGCTCGCTTTTCGTCTCTTTTTTGATGTATTTTTCCGCGATATGCGTGAGCGTTATCCGCCTTTCAAGCGTCGTCAGGAAAATACTTTCGGCGAACGCCCTGTCTATCCGTTTTTCAAGCTTGTCAAAGCTCAAAAGGTTGGAATAAGCCCCGCCTATAACTCTGCTCGCGGCTTCAAAAGCCGTCTTTCTCGCCGCGTCAGCCATTTATCAAAGTGCCTATCTCGGTCTTGTGCCCGTTAAGATAGCTTGCCGCGTCGCAAACGCCTTTCCCCTCGGGGCAAAGCTGTTTGATGATTATGCTTCCGCTGCCGCAGGCAATTTCAATGCCTTTCTTGTCGGCTCTTATAACGGTCGACGCGATTCCGCTTCCGTCGCCGCGAACTGCCTTTCTTATCTTTATGCGTTTGCCGCCGATAAAACAGTAAGCCGCGGGAAAAGGATTAAGCCCTCTTATTTTGTTGTATATTTCTTCCGCGTCGCCGTGGAAATCTATAAAGCAATCCTCGTTTTCTATCTTCGCCGCATAGGTCGCTTTTTCATTTTCCTGTTTCGTTCTCGGAATATTTCCGCTTTCCGCGAGCTTCAAAAACTCATCAAGAGCTTCTTTCCCGAGGCTTGCGAGCATATCGTGATACTCGCCCGCGTCGCATTCATCGGGAATTTCGATTTCCTTCTGCAAAACTATGTCGCCGGTGTCCATTCCCGCGTCGAGATACATAATGGTAACTCCGCCGACCTTGTCGCCGTTCATCAAAGCGCGGTTTATCGGCGCCGCTCCGCGAAGAGAGGGAAGTAACGACGCGTGAACGTTAAAGCACCCGAGCTTCGGAATGTCCAACACTCTCGGCGAAAGTATCTTTCCGTAAGCCGTTACGATAAACATATCGGCGCCGACGCTTTCAAGCTTTTCTATAACGCTCTCGTCTTTAAGCGTAGCCGGAGTGATGACCTCCGTCCCGTGCTCGAGCGCGTATTTTTTTACCTCCGAGGGAGTAAGCGTATAGCCTCTGCCTTTCGGCTTGTCGGGCTGCGTAACGACCAAAGCCACCTCGTGGCCCGAATTATATAAAACCTCAAGCGACGCCACCGCGAACTCGGGCGTCCCCATAAAAACTATCTTCATTTATTCTTCTTCTACCTCGTCGGGAGTATAAGTCTCCTCGGCTTTGTCGATATAAAGTATCCCGTCGAGATGGTCGAGCTCGTGGCAGAAGCATCTCGCTTTAAGCCCTTCGCCCTCTACCTCGTAGACCTTGCCGTATCTGTCCATAGCGCGTACTTTAACGTAAGCGGGTCTCTTTACTTTCCCGTAAAGATCGGGCACGGAAAGGCAAGCTTCGATAGCTTCCTGCTTCCCGCGTGCCTCTATGATCTCGGGATTTATCATCTCGTATCTGTCTTCGCCTATCTCGACGATGACTATTCTGCGAAGGATTCCCACCTGCGGCGCCGC
>JAZUJV010000122.1:0-2247 GCA_045642945.1 Eubacteriales bacterium
CATAACCGGTTGGCTTGGGGTTCGAGTCCCTAAAGGCCCACCAGGTTCTTTAGAATTTCATATAGGGGCATAGTGTAATGGTAACATCCCGGTCTCCAAAACCGTTGTTGAGGGTTCGAGTCCTTCTGCCCCTGCCAATAAAAAAGTCGACATTTTCGATAAAATCGAAGACGTCGGCTTTTCTTTTACGGACAAATGTGTTATAATAACTTAACAAATTATGATTTACGGTGGGATGAAAAGTGAAAATTTCAAAAAACAACGTTAGCCGTGCGGCGGTTTTATTCTATGTATCCTCTGCATTGTTTTATTTGGCGGCAATTTTTAATTTTTTTAATGGAAATGACGCCGATACTGGCTTTATATGGTTGGGTTTCGGTTCGGCATTTCTTTGCATTGCTTCTTCGTTAAAGGTGAAATCCCAGAAGGATAAGGACGACAAGAATGAATAACATCAATTTCCGGTTTATTGGAATGTAAAAGCCTTTTTACAAGCCTTTAAGAGGTTTGTAAAAGCTATTTTATAGAAAAAGAAATCGTTTTGGAGTATATTTTAGCTGTAAGGGAGATTAACGAAATGCAGATTTGTGAAAGATTGAAAGAAGCAAGAAAAACCGCAGGAATGACACAGGAAGAAGTGGCGGAAAAGGTTCTTGTATCCAGAGTTACTATTTCCAGTTGGGAAAACGGTAAAACATTGCCGGATATTGCAAGTTTAATTTCGCTGAGCGACCTTTATAATATTTCATTGGATGAATTAGTAAAAGGAGATTCCAAAATGACCGAAAAAATAAAAAAAGATTCTAAGGATTTGCAGGTAAAGACAAGAGTCATTCTTACGGTGGCCGTAATTGCCGTGATTTTCGGCGTTTTATATGCGATATGCCAGGGGATTGGCGGAGATTTCAGAGATTTTGCAGAGGCGGCGGCACCGTGGGTATGTATAGGAATTGGTTTAGCGGGCGCCATTACATATTTGAGCACGATCGAAAAGAATAAATAAGAAGTATGGATAGATAAATCCTGTTCTTGCGAACGGGATTCTTTTATACACCGATTCAAAATCCAGCCAAAACGACTTGAAAAATCCGGGCAAAAATAGTATGATTATAAATAATGTAGGAGGTGGTCGAATGATAAATTCCATAAAGAAACGAATGGACGAGGCTTCGCGCAAGGCGGCCAAAGCCGGTAACGCTTTTATGGCGAACGAGATAACCGCGAACGTCATGGTCGGTTCTACCATGCTTATTATTGTTTTGATGCTTTTTGTTTGCTTGCTTTTGAACGAGCTCGAGGTATTTACGGTGGATTTGTGGGCGATGCGCTGGTCGGCGTTGATTGCCCTATGTATTGCGGCACCAATCACTTTCGTCAATTTCAAATATGTCGGCGAAAAGCTCTGGTTAAGACGGGTGCTGATGGGCGGCCTTGTCGTCGTTTGCGCCATTCTCGCGGCGACGCTCGGGTACAATGTGACGGTTTTGATGGGGGTACCGGTTGTTATCAGCACGCGATATTTTGACTGCAAATACACGACAAAAATAGCGATTTTTACGGCGATTTTATTTTTGGCGGCGGAGATTTTCAGCGCTTTTTACGGTGCGCAAAATCTCAATATGTACTATTTCACGTCCGAGGCGTCGTTTACGGTGCAGGTCGGCGAAAATTTGGGCGACGTTGTCGCAGAAATTCCGCTTGACCGCGGTACCTTTTTGAAATATCTGCTCACCGAAGACTATCTCGGTCGCTGCGCGACATATTTTGTTGTGGCGGGTATTTGCCGTTATATCGCCCAAAGGGGCAAAATTATGATTGAGATGGAATCCGAAAACGCGAAAAAATCGTCGCGCATCGAAACCGAGCTCAACCTCGCGACCAACATTCAGGCGAATATGCTGCCGAGCAACTTCCCGGCGTTCCCCGACCGCAGCGAAATTGACCTTTACGCCACCATGACCCCCGCGAAAGAGGTCGGCGGGGACTTCTACGACTTCTTTATGGTCGATGACAATCATCTGGCTATTGTTATGGCGGACGTTTCGGGCAAGGGCGTTCCGGCGGCGCTCTTTATGGTCATCGCGAAGACCCTCATCAAAGACCACACCGCAGCGGATACAGACCTCGGCGACGTATTTACCGAGGTCAACAAATTGCTTTGCGAGTCGAACAGCGAGGGGCTTTTCGTGACCGCCTTCGAGGGGGTGCTCGATTTAAGAACGGGCGAATTCCGCTTCGTCAACGCGG
>JAZUJV010000123.1:0-4443 GCA_045642945.1 Eubacteriales bacterium
CGGAAATGAAAAAGAAAATGATAATTGTAATATCCGGCATAATAGTTACTGTTATGTTAATAGCTATTGGCAAATTCTGTTACGGAATTTATTACAAAAACTTAGTAGAGTCCGGATATCAAAGCCAAATAAATTCTGCAAATCAACATGCAATAAACGTAACAATGACTCAACTAATTTCAAGACCTGAGAAATATGATGGTAAATTGATACGTGTTATCGGTGTCGGTAATTTGGAATTTGAAGGGGACTCTTTATGGTTAAGTATGGATGATTACACACACAAAACAAATGCAGCTGTGTGGATGGAACTCGGAAGCAGATGTATAACATATAATGAAGCCAAACAATTCAACGGTAAATATGTAATTGTGGAAGGCATTTTCAGAAAAGACAATTTAGGACATATGGATATGTTTTGTGGTGCCATTACAGACATCAGTAGATATCAGTTATGGGACTAAAATCATTATTGGGATGTTTCATTAATAGTCAATAAATCCGATTTGTTGAAATAAAAAGCACCCACCGAAGAGGAAAGCAAACTTCCTTTTCGGTGGGTATCTTTGTCTCATATCATATCAAGCAGGGAAATTATATATAATTTCCGAGTGATGTTTGCCCTGTCAGCCCCGCGTACCCTTGCCTAACTATTATCTTGCGTCTTTTGATATATTGCCGTCCCCCCCAATCCCGCACGAATCGTTTCTTGTTTATAGTGATAACGTTAATTCGTGCGGAATAACCAAACCTTGAAGAATAAAAAAATACCGCGAAAGTTTACTTTCGCGGCATAAAAAGCTTTTTTGCTTACTTTTTTCACGAAAAAAGTAAGGTTTTTTTCAAAAAGCGGAATATTACTCCTCGACCTTACCCACAAGGCGTAAAACCCTGATAAGCGGGACGATGAGGAGACCGCTTATGATGTTGCTGACGCCGTGGATGGCGTCGAAAGGGAAGCCCGCGGCGATCCAAGCCAGCGTGCCCTTAAAGGAAAGCCCGAAGAAAAGCGCCTGAACAGGCGAATAGAGGATTCCGAAAAGGAATCCGTGCGCCCCCGCCACCGCGCAATAGACGACAGCCGCGACCTTTGCGGGCATCTTCTTCGGTAAGAGCATGACCGCCCCCCAAAGTATAGTCCAAATGTAAAGATAGGGTATCCACCATACGTTGAATCCGCCGAAAATCCCGTCCAAAAAGACGTAAATATAAATCGGATAAAGTGCTTTAAAGCGGTAAACGACGGTTATCGCCACGATGAACATGGCGAGCAGATGAATATTCGGAAGCGCCTCCATAAGCTTTTTCAAAACGAACATCAAAGCCCCGAGCGTCCCGAAAATCGCGATTTCGCGAATCTTCGTCTTCATTTTTCGACTTTAAACGAATAATGCGCGCCGTCTTCGATTTTCACCGCGTCGACGCCCACCATCGAAAGCGCGTCTTCAACGTAAAACGCCCAATAGGTCCCGTCGACGTCGTAATCCGCCGTGATCCCGTTTACCGTCTTGACGTAAAGCCCGAACGCGCTCTCGTCGCCGGATATCAGCGAAAGCTCCAATAAAGCGTCGCCGACGATCTCCTTGTCCGTGTGGACGATAAACCTCGTTTCGTTCTTCTCGGCATCGGAAACGCTTAAATAAAAGCTCTTTTCGCCGCTCCCGACGTCCTTCGCGTCGCCGCTTTGAATTTCCGAAGCCGCGCCGCTCTCGTTTTCGCTTCCGTTACATCCGATAGCCGTTAGCGCCATAGCCGCAATAAGCGCAAGACAAAGGAAGAACGCAAGCGACTTAAAAATTTTAGCCGTTTTCATTCTTTTTTTCTCCTGTTTTTTTATATTTTTCTTCACTTTTAAGTCGGCGCCCGCAACTATTTAAAAGTGTTTTTCAGAACGCTCGGGTATTTCGACTCGACAAATTTCCCGCCGTCTTCTCGGGTCTCCCCAATGACTTCGTCCCGCGGCTTTGCGGCTGCCGCGGCAGGCGGAAAACGTATATATGTCTCACGGCGACGGGCTCGTACACGAATCTCACGTGTTTCCCCTCGCGTCCGTCTGCGATTATATCATAGGTAATTAATTTTTTCAATATATGCCCGTTCCTTTTTGAAAAAAGGAACCGAAAAACTTCCAAAGCGCGAAAGTAAACTTTCGCGGAAAAACAAAAAGGACGCGTTACACGTCCTTTTAATATTATTTCCCCGAGCGCGACAGCGCGAGATTTAAAAGCTTTTGCCAAGTTTTTTATTAAGCGTGGCTTACTTTTTCCCCTTTATCGCCTTATATATGGCGTAAATCGCGCCGGCGGCGATAGCTCCCGCGGCGACTCCGCGGATAAGCTCTTTCTTGCGTTTTTCAAGCTTTTCGCGTTTCTCCTGCGGCGTCTCGATGTCGAACGGGATAAAATCCTCATCCTCCGCGTCGATGTCGGCTCTTAAAACCTCTTCTTTCGGCGTCTCTTCGGCGCTTTCTTTGATTTCCTGCCTGATCTCTTCTTTTATTTCTTCGGCTTTTTCGCTGATTTTTTCTTCGACTTTTTCGGCGGGCGTTTCTTCCAGCTTTCCGTCCAAATCTTCTACCGTCAGCGTGCCTTTGATAAACTTATAAAGATGATCGTAAAGCGCTCTGATGCCCTTGTCCGCGTCCTTCGCGCAATCGTAATAGACCCCCGGCCCCGCGCATTGATAATAGGTGTGAACGGTGTCCGTCATCATCCCGTTTTCCACGCAGGAGCGAAGATATCTTTTAAAATATCTCGTGTATTTCTCGCGGTTCTCTATCTCTTTTGCTCGCACGCCCTGATGAATTTCTATCTCCACGCCGAAGCCGTATCTTTTACAAAACTCCGTGAAATCCTCAAAGCAATGCTCCTCGTTCGCCTGCATACAGGCGTTGAACGAAAGCCCGGGCTGCATAGTCGTACAGTCAAACCCGACCTTCTCGGCTTTTTCGCTTCCGCCCGCCTGAAAATAGGGAATGAACACGACCTTATATCCGCGCTCGTGCATCGCCTTGACGCAGCCCGCCGCGTATTCCTCCTCGTCGTCGCGGTTCGAACGCGAAACCGTCTCGTTGCCCCAGAACCAGCCCGCTATCTCGATGTTTCCGTAACCGAGCGCGTCAAACCGCCGCTGAACTCCGTCGATAAAGTGGCTGTAAGCGTCGACGCAATCCTCCGTCGAAAGCAATTTTTCTTCTATCCCGTCGCCGTTGTAATCCCCGAAAACCTCGTTACTGATTTTCGCCGTCGGCGCGGTAAGATAGACCTTTAATTTTTCGTTTTTGTCAAGACATAGCGCCTTTTTCACGTCGCCGTAAGCGTCGTTGAGCGCGTCGAGGTTATAACCTTTTTCGAAAAGCACGTCCTCTATATATTCCCAATCGGAATAATAGTTGTTCTTTCCGTGATATCCCATGCTCCCGCCCGAGGGGCATCTCCCCTGGACTATCAAGAACATAAGCCCGTCGAACATCGTGTCCTTTATGCTCCCGTCCTCGCCGATATAAGCGACGTAGGGCATAAGCGCTTCCTTGTTCATCTTCGCGACGCGCTCGTTTTCGGGATAATAGCCGTAGTATAAAAGACAAATGTCGTTCGCCCCCGCCTCACCGCGTAAAGCGTATCTGCCCACGTTTTTTATGGTGCTCGGCGTCCCCGAAAGCGTTTTTTCGCCGCCTTCGAGCCCGTGCCCGTTTATCTTTATACTGTCGATAAAAACGTTTACCTCGACGTTGAATTCCAAAGCGGCGTATCTCGCCTTATATTCTTTTTCGAGCGAAAATTTATACGGCGCGCGAAGCTGCGTCTTGAAAGATACGGGGTAAGGCGCCTTCACGCTCCCGACCTCATAAAAATCTTTTCCGTCCTCCGAAAGCAAAAATCTTACTTCCTCGGGACAATGTATTCCCATACCCACGTCGTGGATGAACGCCGTCTCAAAACCGCTTATCGCGTATTCGTCCCCGAGGTCAATATTTATCCGCCTGCCTATGCCGCGGTAAAAATGCACCCAGCTCCCGCCGTAACAGCTCGCCGCGTCGCCGATGTGCCCGTCGGTGAGAATGTCGTGCGGTGCGCCTTTTTCAAGCATTTTATAGCTTTTTTCCGACGGCACGAACTCTGTAACCGTTGCCTTTAAACCAAACGCGAGATTTCTGTTTTCCATTAAATCTTCCTCCCGACTTTTTCTCCGTATTTTACTGCCGTTTCGGTTTCTTCCGCGCTGTTTGCGAGAATATCCGCGTCGGTTTCCAAAACGCCTTTTTTATAAAGCAAAATTATCGTGCTACCGCCGAACGAGAAAAATCCCTTTTCCTGCCCGCGCTTAAAAGTCTTTTCGTGCGTGTTGTTTATCCTGCCGACCATCATCGCGCCTATTTCGATATAAGCGATCTTCCCGAAATTTTCGGTCTCCATAACGGTCAGCTCTCTGCAGTTCTTGCCG
>JAZUJV010000124.1:0-10329 GCA_045642945.1 Eubacteriales bacterium
CCTTCGCGGCGATAATTTTAAAAACGCGAAAAGGAGAAATAAAAATGCTTAAAATCATATCCGTTTTCTGTGCCTGCCTGCTTCTCGTCGCCGCCGTCGATCTTTTCGTCCCGGGCGACGAAAAAAACGTCTATTCCGGCACCGTCCGCCTCCACGTGATAGCCGAAAGCAACTCCGATGAGGACCAAAGCGTAAAATACCTCGTCCGCGACGCGATACTTAAAAATTTCGGCGACGTTTTCAACTCGCTTCCCGACACCGTTTCTGCCCGCGAAGCGGTCATAAAACTTATGCCCGAGATAGAAAATACCGCCAACTCCGTGCTTGTTGAAAACGGTTTTGATTACAAAGCCGCCGTCGAATTCGGAAAAGAAAATTACCCCACGCGCGTCTACGGCGATATAACGATCCCCGCAGGCGTCTATTATTCGTTACGCGTCTGCCTCGGCGAAGCGGAGGGCGAAAACTGGTGGTGCGTGCTTTTCCCGCCGCTATGCTCTTCGGTGTCAAAAGATTTAACTCCGTCGGGCGTGAACAAAAGATCCCAAAAGGTCTTTACCGACAAAAAATATATATTCCGTTTCAAAATTCTCGAACTTTTCGGGGGATAAAAAATGTTACACCGTATCATCGGATCTTCCGGCAGCGGAAAAACCGAATATCTGCTTTCCGCGCTCGAAAGCGCGATAAAGTCGAACAAAAAATGCTATCTTATCGTTCCGGAGCAATCCTCCGTCGATAACGAGGCTCTGCTGCTTGCGCGCTTCGGAAACAGAATGAATATGTATTGCGAGGTTTTAAACTTCGAGCGTTTACCCAACCGCGTCGCCCGCGAATACGGAAACCTCGCTTCCGAAACTCTCGATAAAGGCGGCGCCTCCGCGCTCATTTCCGTTATCGCCGAAAAAAACAAAGATAAACTTCTCGAATATTCCGCCGTCGCGTCAGATACAGATTTTGCGACGACGCTTTTTTCGCTTATCCAGAAACTCAAAACCTCGCTCATAACTCCGTCTATGCTGTCTGCCGCCGCCGAAAAAATCTCGTACAGCGAGCGCCTGAAAGCTAAGCTTAAAGATATCGCGCTCATCTATCAGGAGTACGAAAACTTCTTCGACGGGACCTCAAAAGACCCCCGCGAGCCGCTTACGAAGCTCGGCGAGGAGCTTCCCGAAAAGCCGTTTTTTAAAAATTCCTTCGTCTTCATCGACGGCTACTATTCCTTCACCGAACAGGAATATTCAATAATCAGAACGCTTATCTCCCAAGCTTCCGAGGTCTATATTTCCTTCACTCTTTCCGGCGACCGCGCCTTTTTCACCGAGAATAAAAAAGCGTCCGAGCGTGTCCTCGCTCTCGCCGGAAATAAAAGCGACGATTACTATACGGGCGATATGAAGCGCGGCACAAATTCTTTAAAATACCTCGAAAAACAGCTTTTCAAGCTCAACAAAACCCCCGTCGACCTCCCCGACGGTTCGATAAAGCTCATCGCCGCCCGCAACCGCTTCGACGAAGCCGAAGCCGCCGCGCGCGAGATACTTTCTTTCGTCCGCGAAGGCAACAGATACAAAGATGTCGCCGTCGTCTGCGGCAATACCGATACATATTCGGGCATCGTCTCCTCCGTTTTCGAGCGCGCCGACATAAAATGCTACGTCTCCGCAAAAGAAGAGCTTTCCGCCAAACCCCTCTTCGCTTTCCTGCTGTCCTCCCTCGCCGTCGTGAACGATAACTTTTCGCTCACAAGCGTCAAAAGATACATAAAAAGCGGGTTCAACAACCTTACCGTTGCCGAAAGCGACGCAATAATCAGCTACGCTTCGTCGTGGAAGCTTCGCGGAAAAGCGTGGTATTCCGATGAGGATTGGACCTTCGACCCCGAGGGCTACCGCGAAGGCGAGCTTACCGAGCGCGGCAAGACTATTTTAAAAATCGTCAACAGAGCCAAAAACAAACTTTCCCCCGCGCTTCTCGCGTTAAAAGAGGACCTTTCCCAAAAAGATCTCACCGTCGAAAAAGGCGTCAAAGCGCTCTACAAACACGCCATTTCCGTCGACGCTCCCGAGATATTACGCAAAAGCGCCGAAAAACTGCTCAAAAAAGGTGAATACGAAAAAGCCGAGCGTGAAACGATGCTCTGGAACGTCTTTATAGATATCCTCGACCAGCTTTATAAAAACTGCGGAAGCGTGAAAGTTACCCCGAAACGTCTTGCCGGGCTTACCCGCCTCGTCTGCGAGAGCCGCGGCGTCTCCGCGATCCCCGCTTCCGCCGACAGCGTTACCTTCGGCGACGCTTCGCTGTTACGCGCCGGCAACAAAAAACTTATAATCGTCCTCGGCGCTATCGACGGCGAATTCCCGAAAAACGCGTCGGAGGATAATTTCTTCGATTCCTACGAATCGGTCGCTCTCGAAGAAGTCGGGCTTTCCGTCGCCGATACCTTCGAAAAACAAATCGCCGAAAACCGTTTCTTCGTCTATTCCGCGCTCACCTCGGCTTGTGAAAAACTCGTCCTCTGCCGTCCCGTCTCCGAGCTTTCGGGCGCCACGGTCCAGCGTTCGGGCATCTTTTCCGAAATCAAGAGCATATATAATATAAATGAAGAAAAATTCTCCTCTTCCGACCTTCTCTATTCCAAAAAAGGCGTTGCCGCGTTCATCGGAAGCATAAAAGACAGTTCTCTCAAAACCGAGATAAAAAACACGCTTATTAAAAAAGGCGAGCCCTTTTTCGACGGAATGATCAAGATCTGCGACCGCGATTCGAAGATAAATTCAAAAGAAACCAAGCTTCTTATCGCCCCCACCAGAATCGAAAACTACCTGCTTTGCCCGTTTTCATATTTCGGAAATTCCGTCCTGTCGCTTAAAGAAAAGAAGGAAAACGACTGGGCTGCGCCCGAAATGGGCAATTACGTACATAAAATGCTCGACGTTCTCGTCAGCGACGCCGCAAATAACGAAACTCTCGCCACGATGACCGACGAAGAGGTGCATAGCAAAGTCGAAACCGCCTCCGAGACCTATATAAACAACTATATCGGCTCGCTCGCGATGGAGGATAAACGCTTCAAACATACCTTCGATAATTTAAAGCTCACCGTCGAGCTCGCTATGCGGAATATCGTAAAAGAGTTCAAAGAGAGCAAATTCGTTCCCGTCGGCTTCGAATATAAAATAGGTCTGTCCGCGTCGCCCGACGCGCCCGCCGTCGAATACGAAATAGACGGCAAAAAAATCAAAATGCGCGGCAGCATCGACCGCGTCGACGAATATAAAGCCGACGGAAAGACCTATGTCCGCGTCATCGACTATAAAACCTACGATAAGGCTCTGTCGAAAAAAGCCCTCGAATACGGCATCGACGCCCAGATGTTCCATTATCTCTACGCCTACTGCGGCGACGATAAAATTCCCGTCGGCGTCGTCTACCATACCGTCGCGCTCCCCGATATAAAAGTCGGCCCCGATACCAAAGCTTCCGACGTCGAAGAGAGCATAGATAAGACCTTCAAGCGCCGCGGCGTCGCCCTCGATGACCGCGAAATCGTTTCAGCGATGAACGAAAATCCCGCTTTCGTCCCGATAAAATATAAAAAAGACGGCGATTTAAGCAAAGTTTCCGCCCCCTACGCCTTCACCTCCGAGGAATTCGTCGATACGAAAAAATCGCTTGAACAAAACGTGCTTGCCGCGGGTAAAGCGATATTCGACGGCAAAATGGATATAACCCCGAACGATAAAATAAAGGGCAAAGACCCCTGCAAATACTGCAAACTTTCGCCGCTTTGCCGCGGCAAAAACGTCGAAGAGATAATCGAAGACAACGAAACGGAAGGAGATGACGATAATGGCTGAATATAACGAAGACCTCGTGCGCTTGCGCGCCGTTACCGAGCGTAACAAAGATATAATCATCTCCGCGGGGGCGGGAAGCGGTAAGACCACCGTCCTTACCAACCGCCTCATCTCTCACGTCCGCGACGACCGGAAGAACGTTACCGATTTTCTCGCCGTAACCTTCACCAACGCCTCCGCCCGCGATATAAAGGATAAACTCGCCTCGGCGCTGACCGAAGCCATCGCAAAAGACCCTTCCGACGTCCACCTTCAAAAACAGCTTTCCCTTGTGCCGCAGGCGAATATAAGCACGATTTCGTCCTACTGCCTCTCGATAGTGCGCGAGAATTTCTCTTCTCTCGCCGTCTCGCCGAACGCCCGTGTTCTTGACGAAGCCGAGGCGAGAATGATGCTCGCCGACGCCTGCGACGAGCTCGTTGATGAGATATACGAAGGCGGCGACGAAAGATTTTTAAAAGTCGCCGAGAATTTCACGGGAACCAAAAGCGACGATAAACTCGTAAGCGTCCTTACCTCGCTTTATACCGACCTGCGCGTCATTTCAGACCCCGATGAATTTTTGCGCGGCAGCGCCGAAAAGCTTTATAAAGAAGCGGATTTGACCGAAAAAGAGGGCTTTTTCGCTTGCGAAACGGGCAAATTCGTTCAGCAAAAGCTCATAACCGAGCTTACCGATTCGCTCGCCGAAATGCAGACGTTCATCGACTGCTGCGCCGACGTGATAACCCGCGTGCAGGAGATCCCCAAACTCGAAAAAATGCTCGACGCCATCGAAGCGATATACGCGGGCGCTAACGATAATTATGTAAACTTCGCTTCCGCTGTGCCGAATCTTGCCAACACCAGATTATATAATCCCACCGACGATAAAGATATGAATAAGTCCTTAAGCGACCGCAAATCCGAAATCGTCAATTCGGCAAAAAACGTCGCACGGCGTTACTGCCACGGCAGCGAGGAATTTATCGCTCACGAGTTCCGCGAGACCGCCGAAATAACCTTGGCGATAGCCGATATGTTAAAAATTCTCGACGGAAAATATACGGCAAAAAAGCAAAACGCGGGCGCGATGGACTATTCCGACTTCGAGCTGAAAACGCTGAAACTGCTTGAAACAGAAGACGAAAACGGCAAAAAAGTTCCCTCCGCCTACTGCCTTTCCAAAAGCGCGAACTTCGAAGAAATTCTTATCGACGAATATCAGGACGTCAACCCGCTTCAGGATAGGATTTTCTCTCTCCTCGCCACGAAAAGCCACCGCTTCATGGTCGGCGACTTAAAACAAAGCATCTACCGCTTCAGAAACGCCTATCCCGAGATATTCCTCGGCTATAAAGATACTTTCAAAGACCTCGACGAAGCCGGCGCCGATACCGCCCGTATCTTCCTGCGTCTCAACTTCCGCTGTTCACGCACGATAATAGATTATGTAAACTATCTTTTCGAGAACGTAACGAAAGATTCGCCCTACTACCGCGAATACGATAAAGAATGGCTCTGCTACGGTCAGAAAGAGGAATACGAAAAACACTCCGTCGTCGTCGCGATAGTCGAAAAGGATAAAAAATCCGAAGACCCCGCGGACGATGACAAAAACGCTGAAATTTCCGAAAACGCTCGCCTCACCGAAGCCGATTTCATAGCAAGCGAAATACAAAGGATCATCCGCGAAGAAACCGATAAAAACGGAAATAAGCTCAGCTATAAAGATTTTGCCGTCATGCTCGCCGCGATGAAAGGCTATTCGATCCCCTACGAAAAGGTCTTCACCGCCTACGGCATCCCCTTTGTCAGCGAAACAAGCGAGGATTTCCTCGCCAATCCCGACGTGTCGCTCGCCATCTCGGCTTTAAAAATGATCGACGACCCGACGGACGATATCTCGCTCGCCGCCGCGATGCGTTCCCCGATTTTCGATTTTACCTCCGACGAGCTTTATAAAATAAGAAAACGCCGCGAGAATACCCCATTCTTCTCCGCCGTTGCCGCCTACGCCTCGCCGAAGCATAAAAAACTCAAAAATAAAAAATATATTATAAAAAAACGCGCCGAAAAATATGGTCTCATCGGCAAATGCCGCAATTTTATCCGCGTCCTGACCGACTGGCGCCATGAAAGCGCCGGCGTGCCCTGCCGCGAATTTTTAAAAAGCTTTTTCGTCTCCTCGGGGCTTCTCAACATCGCGATAGCCGACGGCAACCGCGAAAGCCTGCTCATGCTCTACGAATACGCCGATAAATACGAAACGAACGCTTATCTCGGGCTATCCGGCTTTATCGAATACCTCGGCGAGCTCTCGAAAGGCGAACGCTCGCTTGCCGACGTCTCCCATTCCGGCGACGAAGACGCCGTCTCGTTTATAACCGTACATAAGTCAAAAGGCCTCCAATTTCCCGTCTGTTTCCTTGCGGGCGTCGACAGAAAGTTCAAATCCGTCTCCGAAAAACAGATAATGCTCCGCCGCCGCGAAGGAATAAGCTTCAAGCTCCGCGATAAAGAAAAGCTCACCAAATGCGACACGGTTTTAAATATAACCGCCGTCGATAAAGAAAATATCGACGCCGGCGGCGAGGAACTCCGAAACCTCTACGTCGCGCTCACCCGCCCCAAAGAAAGGCTTTATATCACGGGCATCGCTCCGAACGGCTTTAACGAGACCCCGAAAAATCCGCGTAAAGCCAACAGCTGGCTCGATATGATGCTCTCTCTCGACGCGCTGGGCGAAAAGGCGTTCTTCGACCGCCGTACTCTCGCCTCCCGCGACGATGTCGGAAGCGGTTATATAAACCGCGCCAAAGCCGCAAACGTCGACGCCACCGACGAAATGCTAAAAGCCGCCGCGTACGAATACCCCTATAAGTCCGCCTCCGAAAAGAAGGCCAAAGTCTCGGTCTCCGAGCTTCGCGAAGGGCTTTTGGAGGACGACGAATACACCCGTCCCGCCTTAAAGATCCCGCTTTCGAAAACGAGCCGCCGTCCCGTCTTCGCGTCGCCGACAGCCGCCGCTGGCGAGATAGGCACCGCCAACCACCTGTTTATGCAGTTCTGCGACTTCGAAAGTATCGAAAAACTCGGCGTTCCCGCCGAGGCAAAAAGATTGCTCGATAACAAGATGTTCACCCCCGAGCAATATAAAATGCTCGATACCGAAGCGCTTGAAAAATTCTTTGAAAGTTCGCTTTATAAAAAGATAAAAGCTTCCCGCCGCGTCTACCGTGAAAAGCGTTTTTCGGTCTCCGAAAAGCTCTTCGGCGACGAGGATATCCTCGTTCAGGGCGTCATCGACTGCTTTTTCGAAAACGAAAACGGCTCTTATACCGTCGTCGACTATAAAACCGACCGCGTCAAAAGCGAAAAAGAACTTGTCGAACGCCATAAGCTCCAGCTCGGCTGCTACTGCCGTGCCGTCGAGGGAATGACGGGCAAAAAAGTCGAAAGCGCGCTGCTTTGGTCCTTCCACCTCGGCAAAGAGATCGAATGCCTATGAAAGATAAAGCCCTCTATCCGCCGACGACGGATTTTATCGCCGATAAATACGTTTCGGCAGTCGAAGCTTTTGCCGAAAATACCGATAGGGAAGGCATCTTTATAGGTCTTTCACTGCTCGACGGGACTTTCGATATCGCGCATCCTCAAAAATTGCGCGATGAGCTTCGCGTCGGCGAAATTCTCACCCTCGTCCCCGAAAAATCCAAATCAAAAACCCCGCCGCTCGCCGTCTTTTGCGGCGATACGCCGCTCGGCTATATCCCCTCCGCCGCCGCGACAGTCCCGCTTTACCTTATGTCTCTTGACGAAACGGTAAAATGCTACGTCGAGTGCTTCTCCTTCGCCTCGGGCGTACTCTCGATAGGAGTATCGCTCTTCCTCGACAGAAACCCATATTAGGAGTTAGGAGTAAAGGAACGTTCGCTTCACGAACGAATCATATTATAAAAAAACAAGGTGCATTTTTCGTTGCACCTTGATTTTTATATTTGTTCTCCGCGAAAGTTTACTTTCGCGCCATCAAAAGTTTTTCGCTTCCTTTTTTCAAAAAGGAAGCATTTTTATTAAAACTTTATGCTTATCTCTCCGCTTTGAAGCGTCATTTGTCCTTCGGCGGTGCTTACGATAAGCGCGCCGTTTTCGTCGATGCTCTCGGCGATTGCCTCGTAAACCTTCCCACCGCGCGAAAAGGTTATTTTCCTGCCGAGAATAAAGCATTTTTCGGCGTATTTTTTCATAAAGCTCCTGTCGGGAAGCGCGTCGGAAAAGCTTTTAAGCTTAATAAAAATCTCCGCCGCGAGCGCGTCTCTGTCAACGTCTTTCCCAATGCTCCCCGCGACGTCCTTTATCTCGTCGGGGAACTTTTCTGTCGTGATGTTTATGCCGATGCCGACGATCGCCGCCTTGTATTCGCCGCCGACGAAAACCGATTCCGCGAGAATGCCGCAAATTTTCCTGTCCCCGATAAAAATATCGTTTACCCATTTTATCGCGGCGTTTTTTATGTGAGCTTCTTCCAACGCTTCGACGACAGCCAAAGCCGCCGCCGCGGTAAGCGGCGTGGATTCGGGAAGGGAAGTGTGCGGGCGTAAAATAATAGTGAAATAAAGCCCTTTCTCGCTCGGGGAATAAAACGTGTGCCCCTGCCTGCCGCGCCCGCTCGTCTGCCCGTCGGCGATGATGATCCCTTCGCCGCGGACGTCGAGGCAAAGCTTTTTCGCCTCGTCGTTAGTCGAGCCGACGACGTCGAAAATTTTTATAAAAGGATTCAAACCCTTGTTTTTAAAGAATTCTCTTAACTTTTCTTCTCTCATAATAACCTAAAACACCTTTGCGCTTGGCAAAGGTGTCTTTTGTTTATAAAGTGATGTCGGGCTTCGTGATGTCCGTGCTCGTCTCGAAATGCGTTCCGGCGTCGAAATCAAAGGTTTTTACGAAAACCTCGCTCTTTGCCTGCGCGGGATAGCTTTCGGCTTCGTCTTCTCCGCCTACGAACGCCAAAAATCTTTCGGCGATCTTCTCGAAAAAGCTTTCGTCTTCGATTTTTTCGTGCGCTTCGTATTCCGCGAACTCAAATCTAAGATCGGGAGCGAACTCGTGTGCTTCTTCGTTGTCTTCCGATTCCGCGGCGGATTCTTCTATGTAGTCGTTATATTTCTTCTCGGAAATATATGTCATGACGACGCGGTATTTGCCCGCTTCCATTCTGCTTACGGTGTCCTCGGGAACGTTTATCGTCCATTCCTCGCCGGGGTCAAGCTGGGCGAACATATCGGAATAAGACGCCGTCTTGTCTTTCGAAGTGTCGTATTCGACGTCGCAGAAATCGACCCATTCGTCGCCTTTATAATATTCGATTTTTCCTTTAACATTGTTGCTCTTATAGAATAATAATTTCGAACCCGCGGTGTTGACGACCGAGATTTTTACGCTTCCGCTCGTCTCATCGTTCGTTTCTTCGCTGACGATGCTTACCGAAATATCGGCGCTCTGCCATTTAAGAACGCTGAACGCGAGGAGTGTGAAGCCGAGCATAAAGAGCAAAGCAAACGCCAGAACGGCCAATTTGCCTTTTCTGTTGGTAATAATCGCAAATCACCTCGATTAGCACTATATCACAAATATATATGAAAGTAAATGTTAACTTTTACCGAAAATTCACCCTTTTCCCGCCTTTGCATACAATATTATTGATAATATTTATCCAAAAAACCAATCTCAAAAGGAGGATTTTCCTATGCCGGAAAGACAAAACTGCGTTCCCTGCGGCGACAAAGACCGTCTTTGCTGCGTCAGCGTCGATAAAATTTTCGATTCCGCCCGCGATAAAGATTGCCTCGAGGACCTGCGCGTCCACGTCCCCGATTTTGCCCGCGATATAATCGACCGCGCCGGTGCGGTAAGATGTAAAAAAGTCGAGGTCATAAACGTCGGCATCTCGACGGAGCCCGTCCCCTTCAATAAAGGCTTCTATCAGGTAAACGTCAGATATTATTTCTGCCCGACCCTCGAATGCTGCCTCGGCGGCGGATGTGTAAAAGAGATAAAAGGCCTTTGCGCCTTCGATAAAAAACTTATCCTTTACGGAAGCGAAAAGAACGTTTCGGTCTTCACTTCCGACCCCGAAAACAACGGCTTCTGCTTCGACGAGCGCGACCTTCGCTGCGATACCGAGCCGAATATGCCGAGCGTTGTGCTCGAGATAGCCGAGCCCGTCTGCCTCGACTGTAAGCTCGTCGAGAGATGCAGACCCTTCGGTCATTGCTGTATGGGCGTCGATTCGATACCCGCCTCCGTCGCCGAGCGCTTCGAAGCTCCGTTTGCTGACGGCGACGGCGTAAATAACGTATATATCACGCTCGGCGTCTTCTCGGTGATAAGAATGGAACGTAAAGTCCAGGTTATCCTGCCCCAGAGCCGCTTTGCCGTCCCCGAAAAGGAAAGCAAGCCCTCCGACACGGGCGACCCCTGCTCG
>JAZUJV010000125.1:0-3067 GCA_045642945.1 Eubacteriales bacterium
TCGAGCGCGGCAACCACGACAAGCTCATCGCCGAAAAGGGCGTCTATTACAGCTTGTACACCGGCGCGTTTGAGTTGGAGTAAGTCACGCACCCGCTCCGCGCGGACGTATCGGAAAACCGCGCAGACGTATCGAAAAAAACAAAGCCCACTTTTTTCCAAGTGGACTTTGTCAGCGATCTGAAGGTGCATTCGGAAATGCACCTTGTTTTTATTTTGCTCCGCGAAAGTTTACTTTCGCGCATTTAAAGTTTTTCGCTTCCTTTTTTCAAAAAGGAAGGGCTTTTTTGCCTGCTTTTTCTCGAAAAAGGTAAGTCAGTCGAGCTCGAACGCGCCGGTGTAGAGGCGGTAGTACTGGCCTTTTTCGGCGATAAGCTTTTCGTGGCTGCCGCGCTCGATGATCTTGCCGTGGTCGAGGACCATGATGACGTCGGAGTTGCGGACGGTGGAGAGGCGGTGGGCGATGACGAAGACGGTCCTGCCGTGCATAAGCCCGTCCATACCTTTCTGGACGATGGCCTCGGTACGGGTGTCGATGCTCGAGGTCGCCTCGTCAAGGATCATAACGGGCGGGTCGGCAACGGCGGCGCGCGCTATCGCGAGAAGCTGGCGCTGACCCTGGGAAAGCCCGCTTCCGTCGCCTTCGAGCATAGTGTCGTAGCCCTCGGGGAGAAGGTTGATGAATCCGCCGGCGTTCGCGAGCTTGGCGGCGGCGATACATTCCTCGTCCGGGGCGGCAAGCCTGCCGCAGCGGATGTTTTCCATGACCGTTCCCGTGAAGAGGTTGACGTCCTGTAAAACCATACCGAGCGAGAAACGAAGGTCGGCTTTGCGTATCTTCTGGATGTTGATGCCGTCGTAGCGTATCTTTCCCTCGTCGATGTCGTAGAAACGGTTGATAAGGTTGGTGATAGTGGTTTTGCCCGCGCCGGTGGCGCCGACGAAGGCGACCTTCTGACCCGGCTCGGCGTAGAGGGTAACGTCGTGGAGAATCGTCTTTTCGGGCTTGTAGCCGAAATCAACGTCGACCATGCGGACGTCGCCTCTAAGAAGAGTGTAGGTGAGCGAGCCGTCGTGGTGGGGATGCTTCCACGCCCATTTGCCCGTGCGCTTGTCGGTCTCTTTGATGTTGCCGTTTTCGTCGACCTCGGCGTTTACGAGTGTAACGTAGCCCTCGTCGACCTCGGGCTCTTCGTCCATAAGCTCGAATATGCGCTTCGCGCCCGCGAGAGCCATAATTATCGAGTTGAGCTGCTGGCTGACCTGGTTGACGGGGTTGGTGAAGTTTTTCGAGAGACGAAGGAAGGAGATAACGTCGCCGACGAGCAAGCCCGAGCCCTCGATCATAGTGATAGCGCCGCCGATGATGGCGATGAGGATGTATTGAAGGTGGCCGAGGTTGTTCATGATCGGGCCTAATACGTTAGCGAAAATGTGGGCTTTCGAGGCGTTTTCGAAAAGCTCGCCGTTAAGGGCGTCGAACTCTTCTTTGGTCTTTTCCTCGCGGGTGAAGACCTGAACGACCTTCTGACCGTTGATGCGCTCTTCGATATATCCGTTGAGCTGACCGACGGAACGCTGCTGTTTTATAAAGTATTTTCCGCTCTTGCCGCCGATGAATTTAACTAAAAACATCATCGCGACGGCGGTGGCGACGATAAAGAGCGTGAGCCAGACGTTGAGAATTATCATCGAGACGAGAACGGCGATTATAGTGCAGAGCGAGGAGAAAATCTGGGGAATGCTCTGGGAAATCATCATTCTCATCGTGTCGGTGTCGTTGGTGTAGCAGGACATCGTGTCGCCGAAGTTGTGGGTGTCGAAATAGCGGACGGGAAGCTTTTGCATCTTCGTAAACATCGTGTCGCGGATGTCGCGAAGCACGCCCTGGCTGACGACCGCCATTATCCTGTTGAAGAAGAATCCGCAAAGCGCCGAGAAGGTGTATATCGCGAGCATGATGAGGATGCTTCTTAAAAGTCCGTCGTAATCGGGGGCGGCGCCGTCTTTAAGGACGGGGGTAACGTAATCGTTTATAAGGTCGCCGACGAAGGTCGCGCTGTACGCGGTGCAAAGCGCGGTGGCGATGATGCAGAGCATAACGATAATGAGTCTGCCCTTGTAGTTGAAAAGGTATTTTAAAACTCTTTTGACCGTCCCGAAGTCAAGCTTCTGACCGGGGACGCGCACGCCGCGCTGGGGGCGCATCTGTTCGGCTTTCTGTGCCGCGGAGACTTTCTGTTCACTCATCGTCGCTGTCTCCTTTCGTCTGGGATTCGAAAACTTCTTTATAGATAAGGTTGTTTTCGAGCAATTCTTCGTGCGTTCCGACGCCGTTTATACGCCCGTCGTCGAGAACGATTATCCTGTCGCATTCCTGAACGGAGGAAATACGCTGGGCGATTATAAGCTTGGTAGTGCCGGGGATGCTCTCTTTAAGAGTGCCGCGCAAAACCGCGTCGGTGTGGGTGTCGACGGCGGAGGTGGAGTCGTCGAGAATAAGGATTTTCGGCGATTTGAGCAGCGCACGGGCGATACAAAGCCTTTGCTTCTGCCCGCCCGAAACGTTCGAGCCGCCCTGCTCGATATAGGTGTCGTAGCCGTCGGGGAAGGCAGTGATGAATTCGTCGGCGCAGGCGGCGACGCAGGCGGCCTTCATCTCTTCGTCGGTGGCTTGCTCGTTGCCCCAGCGGAGGTTGTCTTTTATAGTGCCGGAGAAGAGCACGTTTTTCTGTAAAACCATGGCGACGCTGTCGCGCAATGCTTTTACGTCGTAGTCTTTAACGTTTCTGCCGCCGACGTAAACTTCGCCTTTCGTGGTGTCGTAAAGACGCGGGATAAGCTGGACGAGGGTGGATTTCGAGCTGCCCGTGCCGCCGATGATGCCGATAGTCTCGCCGGAGGCGATTTTTAAGTTGACGTCGTGGAGGCAGTCTTTGCCTTCGTGATAAGCGAAGGAAACGTTTTTAAATTCGATTTCGCCGTTTTCTATGACGGTTTCGGCGTTTTCGGGAGAAACTATGGTGCTTTCTTCATTAAGGACTTCGACGACACGCTCGGCGGAAGCA
>JAZUJV010000126.1:0-17171 GCA_045642945.1 Eubacteriales bacterium
CTCTCCGGCGGCGAAGCCCAAAGGATACGCCTCGCGACGCAGATAGGAAGCTCGCTCGTCGGCGTTATGTACGTCCTCGACGAGCCGTCTATAGGTCTTCATCAGCGCGATAACCGAAAGCTCATAAACACTCTTCAAAAGCTCCGCGATATCGGCAACACCGTGTTAGTCGTCGAGCACGACGAAGAGACGATAGAATCCGCCGACTACATCGTCGATATAGGCCCGGGCGCGGGCATCCACGGCGGCAAAGTCATCTTCACGGGCACTCCCGAGGACTGCAAAAAGTGCGAAGAATCCATCACGGGACAATATCTCGCGGGCAAAAAGAAGGTCGAAGTACCCCCGACCCGCCGCGTAGGCAACGGAAAGTTTTTAACCGTCGTCGGCGCCGAGGAGCATAATTTAAAAAATATCGACGTAACCATCCCGCTCGGAAAATTCGTCTGCGTAACCGGCGTTTCGGGCTCCGGAAAATCCTCTCTCGTCAACTCCGTGCTGTATAACGCCCTTGCGCGAAAGCTCGGCAAAATGTCGGTCATCGCGGGCAAGCATAAAGAGATCGTCGGTATGGAAAATATCGACAAAGTCATCCAGATCGACCAATCCCCGATAGGCCGCAACCCCCGCTCCAACCCCGCCACCTATATCGGACTTTTCAACGATATCCGCGCCGTTTTCGCCTCCACTCCCGAAGCCCGCGCACGCGGTTATACCGACGGAAGGTTTTCGTTCAACGTAAAAGGCGGACGCTGCGAAGCCTGCGGAGGCGACGGTACGCTGACAATAGAGATGCATTTTCTCCCCGACGTCTACGTTACCTGCGACGTATGTAAAGGAAAACGCTACAACCGCGAGACGCTCGAGATAAAATATAAAGATAAATCCATCTACGACGTTCTCGAAATGACCTGTGAGGAGGGAAGGACCTTCTTCGAAAACTACCCCTCGATAAAACGAAAGCTCGATACGCTCTGCGACGTCGGGCTCGGATATATAAAAATCGGCCAGCCCTCGACGACTCTTTCGGGCGGCGAGGCGCAAAGGGTCAAGCTTGCCAACGAGCTTTCCCGCCGCGGCACGGGCAACACTCTCTACGTTCTCGACGAGCCGACCACGGGATTGCATACCGACGACGTCAACAAACTCGTTTCGGTATTGCAAAAGCTCGTCGACCAGGGCAACACCGTCGTCGTTATCGAACATAACCTCGACCTTATAAAAACCGCCGATTACATAATCGACCTCGGGCCCGACGGCGGCGACGCCGGCGGAAGAGTAATAGCCAAAGGCACGCCCGAACAGGTCGCCGAAAACGGCGACAGCTACACCGGATACTACCTTAAGGAGAAACTCGCGAAATGAATCTCGAAAAATACGAAGAACTGTTAAAACACGTCGAAAAACCGGGAAGATACGTCGGCGGCGAATTCGCCTCCGAGCTCCCGAAACTCAAAAAAGACGACTTGCGCGTCTGCTTCTGCTTCCCCGATACCTACGAAATAGGAATGTCCAACCTCGGTATGAAAATTCTTGCCGAATGCTTCAACCGCTCGGGCTTTGCCGT
The DNA here is from genome assembly GCA_045642945.1 of Eubacteriales bacterium. GTDB lineage: Bacteria > Bacillota > Clostridia > Oscillospirales > CAG-382 > Coliplasma. Next base: position 1,568 of record JAZUJV010000126.1, read on the forward strand.
CTGCGAGCGTTCCTATATGCCGCTTCCCGATATGCAAAAGCAGTTAAAAGAGCATAACCTCCCGCTCTACGCTCTCGAAAGCGGCGACGCTCTCGCCGATTTCGATATCGTCGCCTTTACGCTCCAATACGAGCTTTGCTATACCAACGTCCTCGCGATGCTCGACCTCGGGAATATAAAGATAAAATCTTCCGAGAGGGATGAGGATTCCCCGCTCGTTATCGCCGGCGGCCCCTGCGCCTATAACCCCGAACCGCTTGCCGATTTTATCGACGTTTTCTCGATAGGCGAAGGCGAGGAAGCTTTGGTCGAGCTTGCCGCCCTCGTTCGCGAAATGAAGCTAAAAGGCGCGAAAAGGGAAGATATCCTTCTCGCCGCCGCCAAGCTCGACGGCTTCTACGTCCCCTCGCTCTATAACGCCGAATATAACGAAGACGGCACGCTTAAAGCTTTCTACCCGATAAAAGACGGCGTCCCGAAGGTGATCAGAAAGCGCGTGATCCAAAACCTCGATACCGCCGTTTTCCCGCGCAAATGCGCCGTGCCGTTCCTCGATACCGTCCACGACAGAGTGATGCTCGAGGTCTTCCGCGGCTGTATCCGCGGCTGCCGCTTCTGTCAGGCGGGTATGATCTACCGTCCCTACCGCGAAAAATCCCCCGACGTGCTAAACGAGGACGCCGAGGTCGCCATAAAAACCACGGGCTATTCCGAGGTCGCCCTCACCTCGCTTTCGATAAGCGACTATACGAAACTGCGCGAGCTTATCGATAAGCTCCTTTCGTGGACGGATGACGCGAAGGTCAATCTGTCGCTTCCGTCTATGCGAATAGATAATTTCTACGAGGAGCTTCTCAAAAAAGTCTCCTCCGTCAGAAAAAGCGGGCTCACCTTCGCTCCCGAGGCGGGAACTCAAAGACTGCGCGACGTAATAAATAAAAACATCACCGAACAAGAGATACTCACCGCCTGCGAGCGCGCCTTCGACGGCGGCAGAAACGCGCTGAAGCTCTATTTTATGAACGGTCTTCCCACCGAGACTGACGACGATATCATCGGTATCGCCTCTCTCGCCCAGAATATCGTCAACGTCTATTATCTTAAAAAACGCGGAGGCTTCGGCGTTACCGTTACCGTCAGCGTCTCCTGCTTCGTTCCCAAACCCTTCACCCCGTTCCAATGGTGCGCGCAGGATTCCTTCGAGGAATTGACGCGAAAACAACAGCTCCTTAAAGAGAACGTCAAAACGAAAAAAATCTCCTATAAATACCACGATGCCGAGGTCTCGCGTATCGAAGCCGTCTTCGCCCGAGGCGACCGAAAGCTTTGCGCTTCTCTATACGAAGCGTATAAACAGGGTATGCAGCTCGACGGCTGGGACGAATATTTCGACTACGAAAAATGGCTCTCCGTCTTCGAAAAAACGGGCGTCGACCCCGCCTTCTACGCCAACCGCGCTTTCTCGCTCGATGAGCTTCTGCCGTGGGATTTTATAGATATCGGCGTAACGAAAGATTTTATGAAGCGCGAATACGAAAAAGCGATGAAACAGGAAACCACCCCCGACTGCCGCACCAAATGCTCGGGCTGCGGCGCCGCGTCGCTTTGTAACGGAAAATGCGTCTGCAAGGAAGAAAGGAGATAAAAAATGGCTGACTACCGCGTAACCTTTACCAAAACCGGAAGACTTAAATATATCTCCCACCTCGATTTGCAGCGCGCCGTTACGAGACTTCTTTTGCGAAGCGGTATCCCGATACAGTGGTCCGAGGGCTTCAACCCTCACCCGCGCATAAATATCGCCCTGCCTCTGCCTATCTATCAGGAGGGCGTGCGCGAACTTCTCGATTTCAAAGCCGACGACGGTTTAGATACCGAAGACCTCAAAGCCAAACTCCAAAGCGCCTCCTTCGAGGGTATGGATATAATCTCCGTCGCCGTTGCCGATAAAAAGCTCGCCCCCAAAAAAGCGCTCTACACCGTCAAATTGCAAGGCTCGGTCGCCGAAGAAGACTTCAAAACCGCTTTAAAAAACGGTATGCCCGTTATAAAAAAGACGAAAAGCGGCGAAAAAGAAATCGACATCGCCCCGATGATAGAGGTAAAAAATATCGAAAAAACGGGTAATGCGCTCGTCCTCTCGCTCGTCCTCCCCGCCACCCCGAACGAGTATCTGAATCCCGCGTATATCGTCAAATTCTTCGGCGAAAGTGTCGAAAAAAGCACAATTACGCGTGAAGAGATATTATTATAAGTAACTTAACATAATACTATTGCGGATTATAAAATTTTTTGGTATAATAAACCGATATGAAAAACAAAATTTTCTCTCACGAATTCAATATTTTTCTCTGCGTTATGCTCGCGCTGTCGCTGCTGCTTGTCTCCTGCGGCGGCGAAGAGGAAACGTCCGTCGTCAGCGAGGAAATAAAGACCCCCGAGCTTACCGTCGACGAAGCGGTGAAACTACTCGAAAACGATGCCGAAATAACCGATATTTTCGTGAACAATCTTCTTTCTTCGGGCAAAACGAAGCCCGCCTATACCCCCGTCAGCGGCACGAAATATTATTTCTTCTCGGAAATCGAAACGCTTCTCGACTCGACGTATTTAAAATCGTCCGAAGCAAAAAGCTTCTACCTCGCCTATCCGTTCAAGGATACCCCGTCCGTTAAAAACGTCGACGGTATCTCCAACGTCTTCCCACATCCCGGCAGTTCTTTTAACGATAAAGCCGTTCTTTCCTCCGTCGAAGTCGAAAAGACCGACGACTTGACCGTCTGCTTTATAAAAACCGTTACCGAAAGCGGAATAAAGCTAAATTTAAAAGCCGTTTACGACGAAAAATGGCTGCTCGAAAAAGGCGTTTTCCTCTCCATGCCCCAAACCGACGACCATTACGGCAAAAGATTTGAAAATTCCAACCTCGGCTCGTTTATAAACTTCTCCGGCAAAATTTTAGTCATCGAGTTTTTCGTCTCCGACGCCGAGGATAAATTTGACGACGCGGCGGAAGACGCCTATCACGAAAAAATCGAAAAAGCGTTCGGCTTTTTAAAAGCCGCTTCCGATGTGTGCGGCGGCGACGCCGAAATAGACTATAAGCGCATCTACTACGAGACCTCCGCGACGTTCAGCGCCCGCAACCTCGATTTCGATCTGCTTATGACCAAAACGGGCTTCGGCGACCTTATGACCTTCGCCGAGCAAAACTATGATCTGGACGAATACGATAACTACGTTTTCGCCGTCTGTATGAACAAAGACCCTGTCTCCGACCCGACCTTCGCCTCCCGCTATGAGGAGACCCCCTCCACCGAGGCGTATTTCGCCGAGCGCGTCTGCCTGACGAACGCTTCCGACGAAAACGAGATATGCTCGTCTCTCCTCTGGCTCCTCGGCGTGCCCGAAATGGATGAAGATACCGTCGGCAAAGACCTCGCCTCGCTCTATGAAGCTTACTTCCCGAAAGATTTTACGTTAGTTAAAAATATCGCCGTTTCCGAGCTTTCGCCTTTCACCGCGTATGCCTGCGGAATGACGGACGATTTAAAACCGATATACCGCGTCTTCGTCGAAAATATCCTCGAAGGCGAATAAAACGAAAAGAGGTAAAAAAGCCATGAGCTACAAAAGAGTTCTCTTAAAATTAAGCGGTGAAGCCCTTTCGGGCGAAACGAAAATACTTTCGGGCGATATGCTCGAAAAAGTCGCCTCCACCGTCGCGAAAATGGTCAAAGACGGCACTCAGGTCAGCATCGTCATCGGTGCGGGCAACATCTGGCGCGGCGCAAGACAAAGCGGACTAAACGTCGACCGCGTCCGCGGCGACCATATGGGTATGCTCGCCACGCTCATAAACTGCCTCGCGATGCAGGATTATATCATCAAAGCGGGCGTCGATGCGAAAGTTATGAGCGCCGTGAACATCCAGCAATTCTGCGAGCCCTACTCCCAGTATAAAGCCATCGAATATCTCGAAAAGGGAAGTGTCGTCCTTCTCGCCTGCGGCGTCGGCTATCCGTTCTTTACGACGGATACGGGCATGATGCTCCGTGCCGCCGAATTAAAATGCGATGCCGTCCTTTCCGCAAAAAACGTCGACGGCGTCTACGACAAAGACCCCGAAAAATACGCCGATGCGAAGAAATTCGACGACCTTACCTATTCCGAAATGCTCTCTCTCGGCTTGAAGGCGATAGACGTAAGCGCCGCCGCCATCGGTGCCGAAAGCGGCATAAAAACGGTCCTTTTCGCCCTTTCCGACCCCGATAACATAATAAAAGCCGCCTCCGGCGAAAAAATCGGCACACTCCTTCATAACTGACAAAAAACAAAAATAATAATAAAAAACGAGGTAATAACTATGTTTGACGTAAAACCCTATGAAGAAAGAATGAAAAAAAGCATTTCCGTTCTCGAAGAGGATTTCGCCTCCATCCGTGTCGGCCGCGCAAGCGCCAAGCTTCTCGATAAGATCGTCGTCCCCTACTACGGCACTCCGACTAACCTCGAAGGCGTCGCGACGGTAAAGACCGCCGATGCGCGTACCCTCGTGATAACCCCTTGGGAAACCAATATGCTTAAAGAAATCGAAAAAGCGATAAACGCCTCCGATATCGGCATAAACCCGACCAACGACGGCAAATGTATCCGTCTCGTCTTCCCGCCGCTCACCGAAGAGAGACGTAAAGAGCTTACCAAAAAGACCGCCAAAATGGGCGAAGAGACCAAAGTCGCCATAAGAAACATCCGCCGCGACGCCCACGACGCCGCCAAGGGTATGCAGAAAAAATCCGAAATAACCGAGGATGACCTCAAAAACGCCGAAAAGTCCATTCAGGACCTCACCGACAAGCTTATCAAAGACGTCGACGGCGTCGTCGCCAAAAAAGATAAAGAGATCATGGAGATATGACCGAAAAAACTCTTCCGCGCCATATCGCGATAATAATGGACGGCAACGGGCGCTGGGCGAAAAAGCGCCTTTTGCCGCGGACGGCCGGGCATAAAGCGGGTTTGGACACCTTCGTCGATACCGTCGATACCGTCAGCGATATGGGCATCCCTTATCTTACTGTCTACGCCTTTTCCTCCGAAAACTGGAACCGAAGCGCCGATGAAGTCGGCGCTTTGATGGAGCTTATGAGCACGGGTATAAAAAAATACGAGCCCGAAATGATGCGAAAGAACATAAAACTCCGTCTCGTCGGCGATATAGACCGTTTCGAGGAAAAATACAAAAACGCCCTTCGCGCCACCGAAGAAAGACTCTCGAAAAATACGGGAATGACTCTCTGCATCTGCCTCTCCTACGGCGGACGTCAGGAACTCGTCCACGCCGTAAACGAACTTATAAAATCGGGAAAGACGGAAATAACCGAAAAGGATATCTCCGATAACCTTTATACGTCGGGCATCCCCGACCCCGATCTGGTAATAAGAACGAGCGGCGAATACCGTATCTCGAACTTTCTGCTCTGGCAATCCGCCTACGCCGAATATTATTTTTCGGGCGTCTACTGGCCGGATTTCAATAAAACCGAACTCGAAAAAGCGCTTGATTCGTTCGCTTCCCGCGAACGCCGCTACGGGAGATAAAAAATGCTTAAAAGAATAATCACCGCCGTCGTCGCCCTCGCTTTGCTCATTCCCGCCCTTATTTTCGGCGGAGTATGGGCGGCTTGGGCTCTGTTTGCCGTCGTCTGCGCCGTCTCGGTATACGAGCTTCTCGGCTGCTGCGGGCTTAAAAAAGAATATTTTATATCCGTCCCGTCCATAATCGGCTTTCCGGTTCTCTGCTGTCTTCCCGCGCTGATGTATTTCGCGCTTAAAAATTTCGGCGCCGAGAGTATGCGCGTTACTTTCAGGCTGACAAACCTCGCGCTGCTGCTTTTCCCGCTCGCCTTCGTACTGTTCCTGATAATAGCCGTATTGCGCTATAAGAATCTCGATATCGAAAAGCTTTCGATGTTCGCCTGCGTCGCCGTTTACGTTACCGCGGGCTTCGGCGCGCTGTCGTATCTCCGCGTCGACTATGGGCTCTGGGCGCTCTGGTTCGTCTTCGCGGTTTCGTGGATGACCGATACCTTCGCTTATTTTACCGGCATGGCGTTCGGCAAAAAGAAGCTCTGCCCCGATATCTCCCCGAAAAAAACCGTCGCCGGAGCGATCGGAGGCACCGTTTTCGGTACACTCGCGGGTGTAATAGTATTGTGGGTGTTCATAGGAAAGCCTCTCTTCGGGCTTGTCGCGCTCCCGCTTTCGATAATCTCGCAGTTCGGCGACCTTGCCGCCTCTTTGATAAAGCGTAAATTCGGCGTTAAGGATTACGGAAAGTTATTCCCCGGACACGGCGGAGTGCTCGACCGCTTCGACAGCGTCATCGCCGTCGCGATATGTACCGCCGCCGCCGCGATTGTCTGGTCGGTTTTTATTAAGTAATTATGTGCGAAAATAAAATTTCTCTTATCGGCTCCACCGGCTCGATAGGAACACAAACACTTGACGTAGCGCGAAGATTAAATCTTCGCGTTACCGCTCTGTCGGCTAATTCGAGCGTGCGCGAGCTCGAAAATCAATGCCGCGAGTTCAACCCCGTTTATGTCTGCATCGGCGACGAATATTATTCCGAGCTGAAAACCTTGCTCGCCGACACCGATATAAAAATTTTCTCGGGCGACGATGGGCTTTTGGAGCTCATCGAGCGCGACGAGTCGAAAACTCTCGTCAACGCAGTTTTGGGAATGAAAGGCTTGAAGCCTACGCTTAAAGCCGCTTCTCTCGGCAAAAAGATCGCGTTTGCCAATAAAGAAACGCTCGTCGCGGGCGGAAAACTCGTGTTGGATGCCGTAAAAAAAGGCAATTCCGTCCTTCTCCCCGTCGACAGCGAGCATTCCGCGATCTTCCAATGCTTAAACTGCGGCAGCAAGCCCAAAAAACTGCTGCTCACCGGCTCGGGCGGACCTTTTCTCGGCAGGGATAAAGCGTTTCTCACTACCGTAACTCCCGAAATGGCGGTAAAACACCCCAAGTGGAAAATGGGCAAAAAAATCTCCGTCGACAGCGCTACGCTTATGAATAAAGGGCTCGAGCTCATCGAGGCCGCCCTCCTCTTCGACGTCGCCCCCGACGATATAAAGGTGCTCATCCACCCTCAAAGCATCGTCCATTCTCTCGTCGAATTCGAGGATAACGCCGTCCTCGCCCAGCTCGGAATGCCCGATATGCGTTTATGTATCCAGTATGCGCTCACCTACCCGAACCGCTATGAGACCTCGGTTTCCGCATTAGGCCTCGTCGGCAAAAAGCTCGAATTTTTCGACCCCGACGAAGAGACCTTCCCGCTGCTCCCGCTTGCGCGAAACGCCGTCAAAAAAGGCGGAAATATCCCCGCCGCGATGAACGGCGCCAACGAAGCCGCGGTCAAGGCGTTTCTTGACCATAAAATTTCTTTCACAAAGCTTTTCGATTTAGTCATCGGCGCGACGGAAAACGCTTCCTATATCGCCTCGCCCACGCTCGACGATATTTTAAATACCGACGCGTCCGCCCGCGACTATGTGAAAAGTCTTATCTCGGAGTGATATAAATGCTTGACGTTCTTATAACCTTGCTCGTTACGGTTTTCGTTTTCGGGCTTTTAATCGCCATACACGAATTCGGTCATTACCTCGTCGCCCGTGCTTTCGGCGTCGGGATAATCGAGTTTTCTATCGGTATGGGCCCGAAGCTCTGGACGAAAAAAGGAAAATACAACGATTTTTCGATCCGCGCCGTCCCGATAGGCGGTTTCGTCAATATGGTCGGCGAATACGACGAAAATATCCCCGAAGAGCATGCTTATAAGATACCGCTCAACTCCAAACCCGTCTGGAAGCGAATGCTTATCGTTCTCGCGGGCCCGTTTATGAATATCTTTCTCGCGCTCGTGATAATGTTTATCCTGACGGTTACGGGCAGAGCGATGGGAACTACCGTCGTCGCCGATTTCCCCGAGAACAGCGCTTCCGAAAAAAGCGGGCTGATGGTCGAAGACGAGATAATCGCCGTCAACGGCAGAAAAGTCCATTGTTATACCGATATGTCCTATCTCATCACCGCCAAAGGCGTCGAGCCGATAGACATAACCGTATTGCGAGGCGGTTCGGAAGTCAAAATCGAAAAAATCTCCTTCGGCATCGAGACCGATAAGGGCGTTCAGTTCGGCGTAATGGATTTCTACGTTTACGCTAAGGAAAAAACCTTCGGCAACGTCATGTACGAAACCTTCTGGCAGACCTACTCCACCGTCTATATGACGGTCGATTCGCTTATCGACACCTTCAAAGGCCGCTACGGGTTCGAAGCAGTCGGCGGTCCTATCGCCGTCGGCGGACAGATAGGCGAGGTCATCGACCAAAGCGATTCCTTCGTCGACGCCGTGCAATATCTCGCCACGCTGACGATGCTTATTTCCGTCTCGCTCGGTATCTGCAACCTGCTTCCGATCCCCGTCCTCGACGGCGGAAGGTTTCTGCTCTACGTTATCGAGGCGATACGCCGAAAACCGCTTCCCGCCAGCGTCGAACAGACGATTTCCGCGATTTTTACCCTTATCCTCTTCGCTTTGATGATACTGATTGCCTTTAAAGATATTCTGGGGTTGATGTGATGACGAACAAAGTTAAAATCGGTAATATTTATATAGGCGGCGGCAACCCGATAGCCATTCAGTCTATGACAAATACCAAAACCGCCGATAAAGAAGCCACGCTCAAACAGATCCTCGCGCTTCAAAGCGCGGGCTGCGATATCGTCCGCTTCACCGTCAACGATAAAGCGAGCGCCGAGGCGATACCCTTTTACGTCGAAAATACGTCTATTCCCCTCGTCGCCGATATCCATTTCGATTATAAACTCGCTTTAATGGCGGCGGAGCGCGGAATTTCAAAAATAAGAATAAACCCCGGCAACATCGGCGATAAAGAAAATATCAAAAAAGTCGCCGACGCCTGCAAAAAACACGGTATCCCCATAAGAATAGGCATCAACGGCGGCAGCGCCGAAAGGTCCGTGCTCGAAAAATACGGCGGGCCGACAGCCGAAGCGCTTGCCGAAAGTGCTTTAAATAACGCGAAAATGCTCGAAAACTGCGACTTTTCCGATATAGTCCTTTCCGTCAAAAGCTGCGACGTGAAAACTATGGTAAAAGCCGCGAAGATCCTTTCCGAAAACTGTAATTATCCGCTTCATATCGGCGTTACCGAAACCGGCGACGTCCGCCGCGGAAACATAAAATCCGCTATCGGTATCGGCGCTTTGCTCGTTTCGGGCATCGGCGATACCGTCCGCGTTTCGCTTACCGACGACCCCGTGCGCGAGGTCGAAGCCGCCAAGGATATTTTATTCTGCTGCGGCATCGGCGGCGGAATAAATATCGTGTCCTGCCCGACCTGCGGCAGAACGCGTACCGATATGATACCTCTTGTCGCCTCGCTTGAAAAAGCGACGCGCGAAATAAAAACCGAAAAACGTCTCACCGTCGCTCTTATGGGCTGCGTCGTAAACGGCCCCGGCGAAGCCAGAAACGCCGATATAGGCATCGCCTGCGGCGACGGGGAAGGGTTACTTATAAAACACGGCGAAATTATCAAAAAAGTCCCCGAAAGCGAGATAGTCTCTACTCTCGTCTCGGGCATTAAGGAAATCATAAATGGCTAAAACGCTCGAAGAATATTTGAAAAAGTGCGCTTTTTCCGAAAAAGAACGCGAAACGCTGGCGAAAATAAACTCCTATTCGGTCAAATCGAATAAAGAGCAGCTCGCCGTCGAGATAGAAGCGTCTCTTTCGGAATACGTTTCTCCCGAAAAGATTTTCGCTCTCGAAAAGAAAATAAAAAAAGATTACGCCGTCAACCGCGTTACGATCTTTACGAAATTCGAAAATATCCGCTTTGATATAAAATATTTCGACGATACCGTAAAGATTTTAAAAAACCGCTCCCAGCTCGACTACGGCTTTTTCGACTACGCGAAAATCTCTATAAACGAAGAAAACCAGATAGTCGTCCGCTTCCGCGACGGCGTCTCGAATACGATACCCGAAGCCAACGACGCGCGAAAATTCATTTCCGATACGATTTTCTACGAATTCGGCGAAAACTACGATATAATTCTCGAAAGCGGAAATATCGACGTCGCGGGCTATAAAAACGAACGCGAGGACAAATTAAAGCTCGAGCTTGCCGAGCTTTCAAGGATAATCGCCGAGGCGGAGACCGAAAAGCCCTCCGTCCGCGCTTCGTTTACGAACGAGCCCGTCGGCGACGCCGAATATTTCGAAGACGGCGATAAAAAGCTCGTCCGCGTCGGCGATATAACTCTCGATATCACCGAGCCCAAAGAGATAATGGGCAAGCGCAAAAACTGGGATCTTACCGCTATCGCCAATATCCAAGCCGACGAAAACGTCTGTATCGGCGGTAAGCTTTTCTTGGTCGAAAGCAAAGAAAACTACGAGGGCGACAAAACATCCTATACCCTCTACGTTACCGATATGAACGCCTCCGTCTGCTGCCGCTTCACCTGCGGAAAAGACGACGCCGTCAGCGTTCCGAAAACTCCCGCCTACGTGCTTATCGCGGGCAAAGCCGAGCATCACCGCGTCTTCGACCGCGCCACGCGCAAAATGGTCGAGGAGGAAGAATTAAATATAAACGTAAAAGCTATCTCCGCCGTAAAATTCGTCGGGCGTAAAGACAAAGCCGAGGAAAAACGCGTCGAACTGCATTTACATACCAACCAATCCACCCTCGACGCCCTCGCCGATCCCGCCGATATAATCGCCCGCGCCGACGAATGGGGGATGCCCGCCGTCGCCTTCACCGACCACGGCACGCTGCAGTCATATCCGATAGTTATGGCCGCCGCCAAAAAACACCCGAACGTCAAGCCGATCTACGGAATCGAGGGCTACCTTGCCGACGATACCGCCCGCGCCGTTTTCCATTACGAGGATAAAAACAACGTCTCTTTCGCCGACGGAACTTTCATAGTTTTCGATATCGAAACGACGGGACTTTCCCCGAAAAACTGCGGTATAACCCAGATAGGCGCGCTTAAATACAAAGGCGGCGAGATAATCGGCGAATATTCCACCTTCGTCGACCCGAAAATGCCTATCCCCGAAAATATTACCGAGCTCACCGGCATCACCGACGAAATGGTAAAAGGCGCCCCGAGCGAAAAAGAAGCCGTCGAGGAATTTTTGAAATTCGCGGAAAACAATATGCTCGTCGCTCATAACGCCAACTTCGACTGCTCGTTCATCTCCCGCGTCTGCGCCGAAAACGGGCTCGATTTCCCGAATCCCTACCTCGATACCGTCGCCGTCTCCCGCTATATAAACGGCGACGCCTCCAACCATAAGCTCGATACGCTCGCCAAATACTATAAACTCGGCGACTTCGACCACCACCGCGCCGACGCCGATACCGAGATGCTTTGCCGGATTTTCGGCGCGATGACGCGTAAACTTGCTGCCAACGGCATCTACGACATAAACGAAATGAACGCCGCCATGGCGGGGCATTGCGACCCGACGAAGCTAAAGACTTATCATATCGTAATCCTCGTCAAAAACGCCGTCGGTCTCAAAAACCTCTATAAAATCGTCTCCCGCTCTCACCTCGACTATTTCAGAACTCATCCGCGTATCCCCAAAACCCTTCTCGCCGAATACCGCGAAGGCTTGGTGATAGGAAGTGCCTGCTGCGCGGGCGAGCTTTACCAGGCGATCTTGCAGAACAAACCCGAAGCCGACCTGCTTTCCATTGCCGATTTTTACGATTATATCGAGATACAGCCCGACAGCAACAACGGCTTTATGATCGACGACGGCACCCAGACTCTCGAACAGCTTCACCAGAACGTCGATACCCTTATAAATATCGCGAATAAACAGAATAAACTTTTCGTCGCGACGGGCGACGTCCACTTTATGGACCCCGAGGACGAGATATACCGCCAGCTTATGATGAACGGTATGAAATTCGAGGATGCCTTCCGCGAAACGAAGCTTTATTTCCGGACGACCGACGAAATGCTCGCCGAATTTTCCTATCTCGGCGAGGAGCTCGCCTATAAAGCCGTCATCGAAAACCCCAAAAAAATCATCGCCGATTTCGACGATATAAAGCCTATCCCCGACGGCCAGTTCACCCCGAAAATAGACGGCGCCGAGGAGGAATTACAGACCCTTTGCGAACAGACCGCCTACGAAATGTACGGTTACGAAGGAAAACTTCCCGACATAGTCAAAAACCGTATGGATAAAGAGCTCGGCTCGATAATCAAAAACGGCTTCGCCGTCCTCTACGTCATCGCCCGCCGCCTTGTCCGCAACAGCGAAGAGCATGGCTATCTCGTCGGCTCCCGAGGCTCCGTCGGCTCGTCCTTCGTCGCCACGCTCGCCAAAATATCCGAGGTCAACCCGCTCCCTCCGCATTACGCCTGCCCGAAATGTAAATACAGCGAGTTCATAACCGACGGCTCCGTCGGCTCGGGCTTCGACCTCCCCGATAAAAACTGCCCCAAATGCGGGACCGCCATGCGCCCCGACGGCCACGATATCCCCTTCGAGACCTTCCTTGGCTTCCACGGCGAAAAAGCCCCCGATATCGACCTTAACTTCTCGGGCGACGTCCAGTCCGAAGCCCATAAATATACCGAAGTCCTCTTCGGAAAAGAAAATATCTTCCGCGCCGGAACCGTCGGCACCTTGCAGGATAAAAACTGCTACGGCTTCGTCAAAAAATACCTCGAGGAAAAAGGCGACGCTCTCACCCGCGCCGAACAGGCGCGCCTCGCCTACGGCTTCGTCGGCGTAAAAAGAACGACGGGCCAACACCCGGGCGGAATAGTCGTTATCCCGAAAGAATACGAGATTTTCGACTTTACCCCCGTCCAGTACCCCGCCAACAAAGAATCCAGCGGTGTCATCACGACCCACTTCGCTTTCGAATATCTCCACGATACGCTCTTAAAACTCGATATCCTCGGCCACGATGTTCCGACGTTCTATAAGGTTTTGCAGGATTATACCGGAATCGACGTCCTTTCCGTCAAAATGAACGATAGGAAAGTCATCGAGCTTTTCGAAAGCACCGAGCCGATAGGCGTTACACCCGAACAGATCGGCTGTCAGATAGGAACTCTCGGCTTGCCCGAATTCGGCACAGACTACGCTATACAGATGATCCTCGACGCGAAGCCCAAGACCTTCGCCGACCTTTTGCAGATATCCGGCCTTTCCCACGGCACGGGCATCTGGCTCGGCAACGGTAAAGACCTTATCGAAAACGGCACCTGCACGATAGACCAGATAATCGGTACGCGAGACAGTATAATGATATACCTTCTCCAAAAAGGATTGGAGCCCGCCAACGCGTTTACCTCCATGGAGCGCACGCGTAAAGGCAAAGGGCTCACCCCCGAGCTCGAAGCGGATATGAAAGCCCACGACGTTCCCCAATGGTATATCGACTCCTGCAACAAGATAAAATATATGTTCCCGAAAGCCCACGCCGCCGCCTATACGATAGCGTCCCTGCGCCTCGGCTGGTTCAAGGTCTACCATCCGATAGAATATTACGCGACGTATTTCACGGTCAAAGCCGATAACTTCGACGGCGAACTCGTTATGCAGGGCAAAGCAAAAATCGATGAACGCTTAAAAGCCATAAAAGAGATGCCCAACCCGACGGCAAAAGAAGAAGACCAGGTCGTCTTCTTACGCGTCGTTATCGAGATGTTCGCCCGCGGTATAGGTTTTCTCCCCGTTTCGATAGGGAAATCCGAAGCCGCCGCCTTCACCCCCGAGGACGGAAAAATTCGTCTGCCCCTCTGCTCGCTCAACGGGCTCGGCAGAGCCGTCGCCGATAAGATAGTCGAGGTCGTAAAAAGCGGCGAGGCGTCCACAGTCGAGGAGATACGCGTAAAAGCCTCCGTCAATAAGTCCATAATGGATCTGCTTGCGTCCAACAACTGCTTCGGCGACCTCCCCGAATCCAACCAGATAACTATGTTTTAATATTCAAGAAGGCAAAAAATGTTCGATTACCACGTTCATTCCGAATTTTCAAACGATATCCCCAAAGGCGAGGGAAGCACAGTCCGCGAGCTCTGCCTAAAAGCCATCGAGCTCGGCATCGAAGACCTCGCGATAACCGACCACTACGATATCGACGGCTGTCTCGACGGCTACTTCGTCCCGCTCGATTTCGAAAACGAGCGTAAAGCCGTCTTCGAGGCGAAAGAAGAGTTTAAAAATAAACTTAATGTCGTCGTCGGGCTCGAGCTCGGTCAGCCTATCCATAAGCTCAAAGAAAGCGACGAGCTTTTGCAAAAATACGATTTCGACGTGCTGTTGGGCTCGGTCCACGCCGTCTACGGGATCGAGGATTTCTCCGAAGCGGATATAAAATCCTTCTCGAAAAACGAAAGAATAAAACTTTGGGAGGATTATCTTAAAGAATTCGTCGAGACGGTCAACTGGGCGAAGCAGGATATCGTTACCCATATAACCTACCCGAAGCGCTACTATTTAAAAAACGGGATATCCGATTTTCCCGATATAAAAAACAAGGGCAGGGAATACTTCGAACCGATTTTAAAAGCCGTGATAGATAAAAATCTCGCCCTCGAATGCAACACCTCGGGCTTGCGTCAGATAATGGGCGAATGTCTGCCGAACGAAGACCTTTTGCGCTTTTATTACGACCTCGGCGGCAGGGATATCTCGATAGGAAGCGACGCCCATAACGCCCGCGATATCGCCGCGAACTTCAAAAAAACAAGGGAAATGCTTTTGAATATCGGCTTCAAAAACGTCGTCCGCTATAAAAACCGCGAAAAATATTACGGAAAGCTTTAAGGAGCGAAAGATGAAAACCAAAGCGTATGCAAAAATAAATTTAACGTTAGATATAATCGGAAAACGCTCCGACGGCTACCATTCTTTAAAAAGCATAATGGTCCCTATCTCGCTCTTCGACGTCGTTACCGTCGAAAAATCGGATGAGCTTACCTTCGATTGCGACCTTCCGGTCTTGCGCGAAAATAACCATTGTGTCAAAGCCGCCAAACTCTATTTCGAGTCAAGCGGAATAAAAGGCGGCGCGGATATAAAATTAAACAAACATATCCCGTTCCCTGCGGGTTTGGGCGGAGGAAGCTCTGATGCCGCCGCGACGCTTCGCCTTTTGAATAACATCTATAACCATGCCGTCTCCGAAGAGGACCTTGCCTATATCGCGCTCGGAGTCGGCTCCGACGTCCCCTTCTGCCTCTACGGAAAGCCCGCGCTCTGCGAGGGCAGGGGAGAGATTCTGACCCCGCTTGACAATATCGGAAAATTCTATATCGTCGTCGCGATAGGAAGCGACAGACTGCCCACGGCGGAAGTCTACGAGGCTTACGATAACGCGGGCGAAAAACCCACCGACTTTTCCGACAAGATGCTTACCGCTTTGAAAAACGGCGATAAAAAGGCCTTCTATTCTTCCGTCGGCAACGCCTTCGAATCCGGCGCGGTCAAGCTTTGCCCCAACGTCAAAAAGATAAA
>JAZUJV010000127.1:0-4280 GCA_045642945.1 Eubacteriales bacterium
GCGCTTATGAGGCTCGGGTGAGATGTTTGGACGAGATTTGCAAGAACATCAGGTCGTTTATCGCAGGACAGACGAGAAACAGAGTAGACATATAGTAGAAAAAATTGCCGCGGAGACGCAGCAATTTTTAAGATAAAAGAGAAAAGAGAAGATCGAAGAGAAAATGTACGTTTTCGCGAGCGAAAACGGATAATTTCAAAACAAGAAAGCGGCTCAGTTGATTTTCATTGCCATTATGGTAATATCGTCGAACTGGTCGGCGCCGCCGACGAAATCGTCGATATCCTTTTTAAGATACGTGAGTTGTTCGGAAACGGGGAGATTCTGGCAATTTTCGAGAGTATCAAGCAATCTGTCGGAGCCGTAGAGCTGTTCGCTTGCATTCGTTGCCTCGGTAACGCCGTCGGTATAGAAGAACATCTCGTCGCCGGAGGAAAGCTGTATCTGTTCTTCGCGGTAGCGGAAATCCTCCATACCCGCGAGGACGAAGCCGGCGCGCTGGCTTAAAAATTTCGGAGTTTCGCCTTTCCGCATCACGACGGGAGGATTATGGCCGGCGTTGACGAAGGTTATTATTCCGTTTTCGGTATCGTAAACGCCCGCCCAGCAGGTAACGAACAAGCCGGCGTCGTTATTCTCGCAAAGCTGTCTGTTGGCGTTGTTTATAGCCTCTACGGGCGGGATACCGAGCTGGAGCTGATTCTTTAAGACGGTTTTGGATATCGTCATAAACAGCGCGGCGCCGACGCCTTTGCCCGATACGTCGGCGATGACGATCCCGACGTGGGTCTTATCTATTATAAAATAATCGTAGAAATCGCCGCCGACCTCTTTGGCGGGGTGATATACGGCACGGAGGTCGATATTTTCATGCGTCGGGAACGCGGGAAGGATACAAGGGAGCATACTCGTCTGTATCTTCGTGGCGAGGTCGAGCTCGGTTTCGATACGGGCGGTCTTGGTGGCGTTTTCCGACTGCATTTCTATCATACGTTTGCCGCGCGAGGAAACGTAGCAGCAGATCACGGCGATAAGGATAAACGCGACGAGGCGGGGAGCAAAGTCGTTTATGAAAAGACTTTTTATATACGCCGCTTTGTCGATATCAACAGAAGAAATGGCGGCTCTTACCGTTTCGCCTTTGGCGGCGTTTATCACCGTATCGGCGGGAAAACTTACCATATTAAGATTCATTATCCCGAAAAATCCGTTGCAGACGGCGGAAAGCGCGAAGGTGATGAGGGTAAATACCGAAACTTTGGTGGTATATTTCACGTCGAAATAGCGGGTACTGACGACCACGGGGATGACCATGGAAAGCATTACGTTGTGGCCGAGGGTGGCGGCGAGCAGTGCGCAGACTATCGTAAGGTCGACCATAAGCGGCACGCGCAGCCACGGCTTCATACCGACGTATTTCGAGTTAAGGATAGTTATCGGCACTTCGACTATGGCGCCGATAAGCACGGCGATACGCATTATATGTTTATCGGCGGTGAAGACGCCGACTTCGTTTAGAACGAGGGCGAATACCATCGCGACGAACATAAGCATAAGCACCGTACCGACCATAACGTTGGCGGTTATCTCGTTGGCGAGCGCGACGTTTCCTTCGGCAGCGGCGGCGGAAACGGCTTCATTCATACGCGCACGGGCGGATTTTGTCGTAGGCATAAGTATTTCTCCTTTATTTGATATACCTGTTGATATAACGCCTGTAGGCGGGAAAACCGCTGTTCGGGCCGTTATTGTTTTTAAAGATAAACGATACCGTAACGACGCCTTTATCAGAAGAAACGGCGGTGATATCGCGGTAGTATTCGTTGACTTCGGCGTGAAAAAGCGCTTTTACCGCGAGGTCGTGTAAAATTTTCAAATCGGACGGAATTATACGAAGCTCGCTTTCGGGTATGACGTAATAGGAGTTTTTCCTCGCGGAGACGGCGATAACGAATTTAAAATCGTCGCCGCACAGGAAGTTATCTATCGTTTTTACAAGTAACCCGTCGACACAGGTGATGAACTCGGGAAGGCATTCCGAAACGTCGAAGGCAAAGTTCATTTCGGTAGAAAACTCGGAATACGAAACGTCGTATTTTGCTTTTACGTCAGTCGGCGGGATAAAAGTCGGTCCGCGCATTTTTGCCTCGGTATTTAAAATTTTTTCATCTTTATTATAATCTATCATATATTTCGCGGATTTGCAAGAAATATCGCATTATTTTAATACAAAAAAGACCGCCGAAGCGGTCTTTTTCGGGTTAAAATTTCCAATCGTTTTCGGGAAGCGACTCGGAGAGTTTGGCTCTCGCGTCGGATTGACCCTTGATAGCGGCTTGGAGGCTTTTATAATACATCGTGTTCCCGCCTTTTACCATCCCGTAGAGATAGTATTCTGCTTTTTGATAGCAGACGAGAGCGCTTTCGTAATCCGCCTTCGTGCCGATTCCGTAAAGAAAGCATTTTCCGAGACGAAGAAGGACGGGTCCGGCAACGACCTCGGCAGCTTCGTCGGTCATGGTATCCATACAGCGTTCGTAAATCAGGAAAGCCTCTTTTTCGTTCTTTTCGACGTAATATCCCGAGGCGTACATATCGCCTATCTTATAAAGCGAGATGAGATGTCCGTCAAACGCGCCGAGGGCAAAATAGTGGAACGCTTTTTCGTAGTCAACGGGCATATTCCTGCCGTAATAATAGCAGTATCCGAGGTTTTCCTGCGCCTGACGGCTTCCCTTTTCGGCGGCAAGCTTATAGTATTCGACGGATTTTGTGAAATCCTGTTCGAAGCCGCGGCTGCCGTCGTAATACTGGGCGCCGAGGTCGTTATACGCGTCGGGATTGCCGCGCGCGAACGCCTCGTCGAAAAGCGTAATCACAAGCCCGCGAACCGCGGAGGGCAGTTTTTCGGGTTTGTCGCAAGTTAAAATTCTGTTCGCTATTTCATAGGGGTCGTCGGAAACGCCGCAGTCCTCGTCGATTATCGAATCGAAATAATCGTGAAGTTCGGGAAGCGAGTCGGCGTCAAGCATACAGTATACGTTTTGTATTTCGGCGTTAAGTTCGTATTCGTCCATACTTATAACCTCCTTTTTTATAATTATAGCATAGAAAAACATTGGTTTCAACAGTCGGCGGTAACGTTTTAATTACTTTTGGCGGTGTTTTTGTTCTTTCGGCTTTGAAAAAGACCTATATTGATTTTCGGCGCGTTTGATGATATTATTAAGATAATAAAACATCGCGGAGAAACGTGAATTTTGGACACGAAAGAATTTTTTGACAACTTTGCTTCCGACTGCGCGGCGGGGAGCGCGAACCAGCGTTTAACGAGTTTTTCGGAAGAAAAAACGTATATTGGCAAAACCGCGTTTAAGCTTACGAACGGCGGAAGAAACTATTCGCTTTTGTTTTCGGGCGAAATCGACTCGACATACGGCGCGGGAGAAATCACTCTCGCGGGAAGCGTCGGGGACGTCTGGACGATAAAAAAGATACGCGTCGGGAAAACCTCGGCAAGATACGAAGAGCCGTCAAATTGGAAAGACGTATATTTCGGAGGAAAAACCGAAAAGACAGTAAAAAGCGGAGAAGGATTTTGCAGCGACGCTTTTGAGCTTGACGCGAAGGCGGACGATTATCTTCAATATGAAATAACCTTTTCGGGCACGAAATTTCCGTATCACGAGGAAATTCAGCTTGACTGCCTTTTAAAAGAAGAAGGCGGAGAGTTTACGGCGGGCAAAGCCTTCCCTGTTCCGCTTATGATAGCGAGCGACCGAAGGATAAAAGAAAAAATCGGATTTTTGGGCGATTCTATTACACAAGGCATCGGCGCGCCTGCCGAAGCGTACGCGCATTGGGTGTCGCTTATCGCAAAAGCGCTTGGAAGCGAAAAAAGCGTTTATAATTTAGGCATCGGATTTGCGAGGGCTTACGACGCGGCGACGGACAAGGGCTGGCTCGCGAGGGCGAAAATATGCGGCGAAGTGAACGTCTGTCTCGGCGTCAACGATATTATAAACGGCAGAAGCGCTTCTCAGCTTAAAGCCGACCTCACTTATATCGTCCGCGCTTTAAAGAATGCGGGATGCAGAGTTGTTATTTTCACCGTGCCGCCTTTCGATTTTTATGAAAGCAAACTTACCGTTTGGCGCGAAGTAAACGAATATATCCGTTTTACACTCAAAAACGAAGCGGACGGATTTTTCGATTTCGCGAAAGTTCTCGGGAAGGAGTTCCCCGAAGAGCATATCGCGAAATTCGGCGGGCACCCGAAC
>JAZUJV010000128.1:0-6084 GCA_045642945.1 Eubacteriales bacterium
CGGATATCCGCTACGGAAATTTCCCCGTCGGCGACCTGAACTTCGTTTATCCCGCGAGAAACGGCGGCGTTCTTTTAACTCTCCGCTGGAAAGCGCTCCGCAAAGGCATAAAATTCTTCACACTTTTCAACGAAGCGAAAAAGCGCGGGCTTGTTGACGTTTACAACGCCGCCTGCGACCTCGTTTTAAGAGAAAAAGAGATCAAAAAACTCTACGCCAACTGGGATAAACCGAACGTTATTTCCCTCGATTATACAGACTATCAGAAAGCCGAAGCCCTCCTTCTCGAAGCGCTCTCAAAATAAATATGATAAATTTCCGCAAAATAAAAAAAGAGGATAAAGCCCTCTTCTTACAAATGTCCGATGAATTCTATTCGTCCGAAGCCGTCCTCGCCCCCGTCCCCGCGTCCTACCACGTTTCCGCCTTCGAAGAGCTTATGCGCTCCGAAGATTACTTAAAGTGCTATATGCTCGAATACGGCGGCGAAACCGTCGGCTATGCGCTTTTGGATATAACCTATTGCCGCGAAGCGGGCGGAAAAGAAATATGGATAGAAGAACTCTTTGTGCGCGAAAACTTCCGCGATAAAGGAATCGGACACGCCTTCTTCGATTTCCTCGAGAGGGAAGAAAGCTGCAAACGCTTCCGCCTCGAAACCGAAAAAGAAAACCTCCGCGCCCAAAAGCTCTACACCTCCATAGGATACAAGGAATTACCGTACTTGCAGCTTATCAAGGATGTATAAAAGTAAAAGCAGCTTACCCAAGCTGCTTTTTATATTTTTCCGTTACAATTCTATACGCGGGTCTGTATTCGCTTCTGTATTGCTCGCTGTGCGAAACCTTCGGATATCCGTTCTCCGCGCATTCGCGGTAAAAATCCAAAAGCTCCTCTTTCGAAAACGAAAACCCGAATTTTTCAAAATTCTCCGCGACTTCTTTGATTTTCGCGTCGAAGCTCTCTTTCGTGCCCTTTACCTCTTTCGCCGACGCGATGAACGCTTCCGCGATCCGTTTCGCGTTTAGATCCTTCGCCGCCGCGAAATTAAGGCGGTACAAACCGTTCCCGATGTATTCAAAACGCGCTTCGTCCTCGCGCCATTCCGTCTCCGAAAGCTCTTTTTCTATAAAAAACAATGCTTTCCCTACGTCAGACGCGATGTGCGAACCGCCGAACTCGCCTTGATAAACCAGTTTTATCACGTCCTGCGGCTTCATTTTTTTATACTTTTTCGCTTGGATTTTTAAGATTTCTACGATTTCGCTCATTATTAAATACCTTGTTTTGCTTGCCGTTGGCAGACCGAGAGAAACGAAGTTATTTTTGACGAAAAACGAGCGTCGGCGTAGTGCTCTACGACAGTCGAGTTTTTCGTCAAAGCCCTTGAAATATAATACTGAAAAATACAAAATACCATGTTGAATATGCGTTATGATAGTCGAGTGAAGGCATATTCCTTTTATTGATTTTCTTTTTCAAGGGCGTAAAGAACGAGTTTGTCCGCGGTCTGAAAAATACCTCGTTTGCGGTATTTTAACCCATAGCCATTCTTTTGTCAACTTTTTTATACACATATCGAAAATAATTCTTGACAACGCTTAACTTTTGTGTTACACTCTCATTTGCCGCTTGTATGGGGTTTTATAAA
Organism: Eubacteriales bacterium; assembly: GCA_045642945.1. Lineage (GTDB taxonomy): Bacteria > Bacillota > Clostridia > Oscillospirales > CAG-382 > Coliplasma. The sequence continues at coordinate 1,652 of JAZUJV010000128.1, forward strand.
GTCGCGTTTACCGCGCACCTCTTTTGCAGCGAGTCCGTCAGAAAGGAATTGGTGCTTAAAATGTTTGCAATCGTGGAAACCGGCGGAAAGCAGTATAAAGTAAGCGAAGGCGATATCATCTTCGTTGAAAAGCTTAACGTTGAAGAAGGCGCGACCTATACTTTTGAAAAGGTCCTCGCCGTCGGCGAAGGCGAAGACGTTGTCTTCGGCAATCCTTCCGTCGCCGCCACCGTTACGGCTAACGTCGTTAAAAACGGTAAAGGCAAAAAGATCCATATAATCCGCTATAAACCCAAAAAGGATTCCAAGAAGCATATCGGCCACAGACAGCCCTATACCAAGCTTCAGATCCAGTCCATCGTCAAATAATGATAACCGCCTCGTTTACTTCCGATAACGGAAGAATATGCGGTTTCCGCGTCAGCGGACATTCGGGTTATTCCGAAGCGGGCAGCGATATCGTCTGCGCCGCGGTCAGCTCTATGGCGTTCCTCGTTACCAACACGCTCACCGAAAATTTCGGCGTAAAAGCGACAGTTGATTCCGATGAGGAAACGGCTGCGCTCTCCGTTAAAATAATAACTCCGTCTGCCTCGTCCGACGCATTACTCGAGGGCTTCTTGCGTGAAATGCGTACCCTCGCTTCCGATTTCGCCGACTATGTTCGCGTCGAGATCAACTAATCTTTGAAAGGAGCAAAATACGATATGCTTAGATTAAATGTTCAGTTCTTTGCACATAAAAAAGGCGTAGGTTCTACCAAAAACGGTAGAGACAGCGAGTCCAAACGTCTCGGTGTCAAACGTCAGGACGGTCAGTTCGTTACCGCGGGTAATATACTGATGCGCCAGCGCGGCACCAAGATCCATCCGGGTCAGGGCGTCGGCATCGGCTCCGACGATACTCTTTACGCTCTCGTTGACGGCGTCGTTAAATTCGAGCCGATGGTGGGCGGTAAAAAGAAAGTCAGCGTTTACGCTGAAAACGCCGATTAGTTATCTGCTGATAAAGAGTTAGCCGAAAATCCCTTTTTCGGCTGCTCTTTATTTTTTATTTTCGGGAGGTGCTTTAAATGTTTGTTGATAAAGTCGATATCCATATAAAAGCCGGCGACGGCGGAAACGGCTGCGTTTCCTTCCGCCGCGAGAAATACGTTGCCAAAGGCGGACCCGACGGCGGCGACGGCGGAAAAGGCGGAAACGTCGTTTTCGTTATCGACGAAGGCGAAAACACCCTCCTTAAATTCAAATACAGAAGAAAATTCGTCGCCGATAACGGTCAAGACGGTCAGAATAAAAAATTCCACGGCATCAGCGGAAAAGACCTGCTCGTCCCCGTTCCGCTCGGAACGGTCATCCGCGATAAAGAAAGCGGTCTCGTCGTCCACGATATGTCCGACGGTTTGCCCTATGTCGCCGCTAAAGGCGGAAAAGGCGGCTGGGGCAACGTCCATTTCGCCACTCCCACCCGCCAGATACCCCGCTTTGCCAAAAGCGGTACGAAAGGCATCGAGCGCGATCTGACGCTCGAATTAAAAATGCTCGCCGACGTGGGCTTGGTCGGCTTCCCGAACGTCGGAAAGTCAACGCTGCTTTCCGAGGTTACCGCCGCCCGTCCCAAAATCGCCGACTACCATTTCACCACTCTCTCCCCGAACCTCGGCGTCGTCTCCGTCTACGAAAAGAACTTCGTGATGGCTGATATCCCGGGGCTTATCGAGGGTGCTTCCGACGGCTTGGGTCTCGGCCAGGATTTCCTGCGCCATATCGACCGCTGCCGCCTTATACTCCATATCTTCGATATCTCCGCTTCCGAAAGGGAAGACCCTTTGGAAGATATTATAAAAATCAACTCCGAGCTCGAAAAATATAACCCCGAGCTCGCCAAAAGACCTCAAATTCTCGTCGCCAACAAAATAGACCTCGGCTATACCGACGAAAATCTCGAAAAAGTCCGCGCCTTCGCCGCCGAAAAGGGCGAAGAGCTGTTTCTGATAGCCGGCGGACTTTCCGAAGGCGTCGGCGATTTGATGAAAGCCGTCGCGCGTAAACTCGCCGAGCTCCCCCCGATAACCTACTACGAGGAAGAATACGTCGAGCCCGAGCTCTCCGAGACCGATTCTTCTGTCAGCGTCGTGAAAGAAAACGGCGTCTACGTCGTTGAGGGCGAATGGCTCATAAGACTTTGTAATGATATAAACTTCGACGACTACGAATCCCTGCAGTATTTCCAGAGAGTGCTTCGCGAAAAAGGCGTGATACAAGCCCTCGAGGATGCGGGCATCGAAGAAGGCGACACCGTCAGTATGTACGGCGTCGAGTTCGATTTTATGTATTAAAAACCGTCTCGATGATTTTTCCGCACCCCTCCGGCGAATATTTCCAACTGTCTATATGGGTTACGTCGGGATATTCGTATTCCGGCGCCTTGTAGATCCCAAATCCGCAATCTATCATCGCGAGCTTTATCTTCATCCGCTCGGGAATAATGCTTTTGATGTAAACCGCCGCGCTCATCCCGACCTCCGCCGCCTCAAAAGGCTCCGAAAGTCCCGCGAGATTCGGCGTAAGCTCGATAAAAACTCCGTAATCCTCTACCGAGCGAATTATTCCCGCCGCGGTCTGTCCCGCTTCGAAAAGCGACGCGTTCTCTTCCCATGACCCCAAAAGCTCCCTGTGCGTCAGCGTTATTCTCCCAAAGCCGTCCGCGCTTTCGCGGACTATGGCTTTTATGACCTGCCCGTTTTTAAACCTGTCTCTCGGGTGCGATATGCGCGATACCGACATCCTGTCGATAGGCAAAAGCGCCGCTATCCCGCGCCCGATATCACAAAAAGCCCCGAAACTGTCAAGCCGCGTTATCCTCGCTTCGATAACGTCTCCCGCCGAAAGCGCGCTTATATATCCGTATGCACATTCCCTCTGCGCCTTCCTGCGCGACAGCAGAAATATCGGCTCGCTTCCGTTTTTGTCTACCCCGATGACCTTAAAACAAATCGGCTTGCCGACCCTCGTAACGATGGCTATATCCTTCTCGGGCAGCCCGCACGCGCTGTAAACACATTCGCTTTTCGGTATGATCCCTTCGTACTTCCCGATTTTGACGTGAAGATTTTTCTCCCCGTCGCAAAGGTAACATATCCCCTCAAGCGTCGTGAATTCGTCGATGGCGCGCAAAATGCGCTCAAGCGTACATTCCGGCTGACTTTTCAAAAGCTTTCCCTCGTATAAGTATTCGTTTTCCATACGATTTCTCCTTTATTTTAAATACTGTAACCGATTATAAATATATTTCCGAGGAGCCGTTCTTATGCTCGAAAAATTAGCCCAATGCGAAAAAAGATATCTCGAAATCGAGTCTCTTCTTTCCTCCCCCGAGGTCATGTCGGATATGGAGGAATACAAAAAAATAATGAAGGAATATAAAAACCTTCAGCCCGTCATCGAAAAATACCGCGAATATAAAAAAGAAATGGCGGATATCGCCGACGCCGAGGAACTGTTGTCCTCCGAAACCGACCCCGAAATGCGCTCCCTCGCCGACGAACAGAAAAAGTCCGCCAAAGAAAACAGCGAAAAAGCCCTCGAGGAGCTTCGCGTCCTCCTGCTCCCGAAAGACCCGAACGACGATAAAAACGTCATAATCGAGATACGCGCCGGAGCGGGCGGGGAAGAGGCGTGCCTCTTCGCCGCGGTCCTTTACCGTATGTATAATATGTACGCCGAATCCGCGGGATTTAAAGTCGATCTGGTCAACGCCAACGAGACCGAGCTCGGCGGCTTTAAAGAGGTCTCATTCTTCGTCGAGGGCGAAAACGCCTACTCCCGCTTCAAATTCGAAAGCGGCGTCCACCGCGTCCAGCGCGTGCCCGAGACCGAGGCGCAGGGCAGGATACAGACCTCCACCGCCACCGTTGCGGTGCTTCCCGAGGTCGAGGACGTCGACTTCGAGCTCAATATGGACGAGCTCGAAATAACCCGCCACAGAAGCACGGGTGCGGGCGGCCAGCACGTCAATAAGACCGAATCCGCGATAAGGATAATCCATATCCCGACGGGCATCACCGTCGACTGTCAGGACGAACGCTCCCAGATAAAAAATAAAGATAAAGCGCTCAAAATAATGAAAGCCCGCCTTATGGATATGTATAATTCCGAAAAAGAACAGTCCCTCGCCTCCGAAAGACGAAGTCAGGTCGGCACTGGCGACCGAAGTGAGCGTATCCGTACTTATAACTACCCACAAGGCCGCGTTACCGACCACCGTATCGGGCTTACCCTCTATTCGCTCGAGAATTTCTTAAACGGCAGGATCGCCGAAATGACCGATGCCCTTATCGCCGCCGACCGCGCCGAAAAGCTTAAAGGAGAGCAGTAACTCCCAACAACCATCGGCGGCTAAAATTCCGTCATCGCAGCAAAAACCGTCGGTTT
>JAZUJV010000129.1:0-5890 GCA_045642945.1 Eubacteriales bacterium
GAGATAAAAGGCAAACTCGGCGAAAATATCCGCGAAGGCAAAGACGACGCCTATACTTCCCGTTTCCTCGCCGAAATAAAACTCGACGCCCCGCTCGGCAAAGATATTTCCGAGCTCGAATATAAAGGCGACGACGTGCTCGCGCTTCGCGAGATTTTCACCCGCCTCGGCTTCCGCCAATTTCTTGAAAAACTCGGCGATACCGCTCCCGAAGCCGCCGAGGAAGAAGAATTTCTCGATATTGCCGAACTTCCCGAGAATATAAACGAAATATATCTCCACGTTTCGGAAAACGTGATTTCCGCCTCTTGCGGCGATAAGCTCTATAAAGGCGAAGCCGAAAGTGCGATCAAAAAAATAGCAAACGCCGAAAAAATCGTCTGCTGGTCGTCCAAAGAGCTTCTCCATCTTTTCGCGAAGAATCATCTTGAATATAAAAACCGGCCCGAGGATATCTCGCTTCTCGCCTACGTCTGCTCGCCCGCCGATAACGGCGTTTCCTTCGGCGGCGCCGTGCTTTCAAACCTCGGCGTTTCTTCATCCGAGGTCCGCGCTTCGCTCTTGAAGCCGCTTTACGAAAAGCTTATGGAAAAGCTCGACGACGGCTTGAAAAAGCTCTATTCCGATATCGAGCTCCCGCTCGCGAAAGTTCTTTGCAATATGGAAGAAACGGGCTTTTACGTCGACCGAAAAGCCCTCGATTCCTTCGGCGAAGCTCTCGCCCGCGAGATAGCCGACGAGGAAGCCGCGATATACGAATACGCAGGCGGCGAATTTAATATAAATTCCCCGAAACAGCTCGGAAAAGTGCTTTTCGAGGATTTGTCGCTCCCCGTGATAAAAAAGAACAAAAACGGCTATTCCACCGATGCCGAGGTGCTCGAAAAGCTCGAGCCCTACCACCCGATAATTTCCCTTATCCTCGATTACCGAAAGAACGCGAAACTTAAAAATACCTATTGCGACGGTCTCGCGAAACAAATAGAAGCCGACGGCAGGATACACACGACCTTCAAACAGACCCAGACCCTTACGGGCCGCCTTTCCTCCGCCGAGCCTAATCTACAAAACATCCCCGTCCGAAGCGACAAGGGAAGGGAACTTCGAAAATTCTTCTCCGCGAAAGAAAACCACGTTCTTATCGACGCCGACTATTCACAGGTCGAGCTTCGCGTGCTCGCTCACGTCTCGGGCGACGAAACGCTTATTAACGCTTTCGAAAACGGCGAGGATATCCATACCGTTACCGCCTCGCAGGTCTTCGGCGTCGACCCCGCCTTCGTCAATTCCGAGATGCGAAAACGCGCCAAAGCCGTCAACTTCGGCATAATCTACGGCATCGGCGCCTACTCGCTTTCTCAGGATATCCACGTTACTATGCGCGAAGCGCAGAACTATATCGAAAATTACCTCGCGCGCTATCCGAAAGTAAAAGATTATCTCGAATCACAAAAAGCCTTCGCCCGCGAAAACGGCTTCGTTAATACGGTGTTCGGGCGCCGCCGCTATATCCCCGAGATATCGTCGAAAAACGCCAATCTCCGTGCCTTCGGCGAGCGCGTCGCGATGAATACCCCCATTCAGGGCACCGCCGCCGATATAATCAAAGCGGCGATGATAAAAACCGAAAAAGCGCTGCTCGAAAACGGACTGCGAGCGAAACTCATCTTGCAGATACACGACGAGCTCATCCTCGAAGCCCCAGAGTCCGAAGCCGAAAAGGCGAAAGAAATACTCTGCGCCTGCATGGAATCTGCGGCGGATATGAAAGTTAAACTCGCCGTCGACGTCGGCATCGGAAAAAGCTGGTTCGACGCCAAAGACTGATAAATAATTACTCTAAGAGAGGGAAACATAATGGAACTCAAAAACCTTCACGGCAGAAAAGCGAGAATGCTTCTCGTTTACCCCGACTATACCGACCGCGAGCTTTCTGGAAAGCTTACCGGCGGTAACTATTCCGAGGGTCTGGCGTCTATCTCCGCCGTGCTCAAACAAAGCGGCCACGACGTCAAGCTTCTCCACCTCATCTATCTTCACAGCGAGGAAGAATATAAAAATAAATTAAAAGCATTGGGCGAATTCGATATTATCGGCTTCTCGATAAGAACTACCGCGTTCCCCGATTCAAAGCTTTATATCAAATGGACGAAAGAAGTCTGCCCCGACGCGTTCATCACCTGCGGCAGCTACCATTGTACCCTCGCTCCCGAGGAGGTCATCGCCTTCGAGGGCGTCGACGCCATAACTATCGGCGACGGCGAATACGCCGAGCTTAACGTCTGCGACAAAATGAGCGCGGGCGAGGACTATACCGATACCCCGAGCAAATGGTTCAAAATGCCCGACGGCAGCATAAAGAAAAACCCCGTCGCGCCGCTCTTCTCCGACCTCGACCGTTTGCCGATACCCGATTTCGATCTGTTTGATTACGCCAATCTCGACAGCGTCAAAGCGGGCACGGCGATAGTTATGATGTCCCGCGGATGCTTCTATAACTGCACCTATTGCTCCAACTCCCAGTTCCGAAACGTTTACCCCAACAAAAAGATCTTCGCGCGCTTCCGTTCCCCCGACAACGCTATCCTCTATTTAAAGACCCTTCTCGGGAAATATCCCCAGATAAAAGTCATCAACTTCCGCGACGCGATACTCAATATGTATCCCGACTGGTTCGATATTTTCATCGAAAAATATAAAGAAGAAATTCATCTCCCGTTCACCTGCAACGTCCGTTTCAACCTTCTCTCCGAGGATATCGTCAGAAGAATGAAAGAGGCGGGCTGCTACACGATAGATATGGGTCTCGAAAGCGGCGACCAGGAGCTTCGCTTCAAATACCTCAAACGCTGCATGACCGACCAGATGATGATAGACTGCTCCGAATGGTTCCATAAAAACGGCATCGAGCAGCTCACCTACAATATCGTCGGCCTTCCTCACGAGGATATCCACAAAGCGCTAAAAACCATAAAACTCAACGCCCGCGTCAAATCCGACCGCGTCATCCCCAATATTTTCTATCCTTATCCCGGCACGGTTCTTCACGATATCGCCGCCGAGGCGGGCTACCTCCCCGAAAATATAACCCCCGATATGCGCGTCGTGTTAAAACAGGAACAGTTCCCCGAAGAACAGGTCCTCTTCATCGAGGGCTACTTCCTCCATTTCGTAAAGAGATACAAACTCGCGTTCAAACTCCCGAAATGGCTCGGCGGACCTTACGAAAAATGGCTCGACCATCGCGTAACGGGCAAGCACGTTCCCTATAAATTCCTCGTAAAACTCCACGACGGCTACGCCAAAGTCTACCGCAAGACCAAAGGCTTCTTCGTTGACCATCTCCCGAAGGTCTATATGAAGCTCCGTATGTGGAAACACGGTATAAAATAATGGCGGGCAGCCTTTTCATCGTCCCGACGCCTATCGGAAACCTCGGCGATATGACGCTCCGCGCCAAAGAAACGCTCGAAAACGCCGATTTCGTCGCCTCCGAGGATACCCGCGTCGGCGGTAAGCTTTTAAGCTTGCTCGGAATAAAAAAACCGCTCGTCAGCTATCTTGAACATTCTTCTCTTTCGGTCATCGAAAAAATTTCCGAAAGAATTAAAGACGGCGAATCCTGCGCGCTCATCACCGATGCGGGCACTCCCGCTGTCAGCGACCCGGGCGAAAAACTCGTCAAATACTGCGCCGAAAAGGGAATAGATATCGTCGCGCTCCCCGGCGCCTGCGCCGCGATAACCGCTCTTTCCGCGTCGGGATTGCCTTCAAGGCGCTTCTGCTTCGAGGGCTTCCTGCCCGAAAACGCCTCCGAGCGTAAAGAAAAGCTCGATGAGCTTTCCCGCGAAAAGCGCACCTTTATCCTCTATATCTCCCCCCACGATATTATCTCTTATTTAAAAGAGCTCACCGATATTTTCGGCGACAGAAACTGCGTCCTCGCCAAAGAGATAACGAAGATACACGAAAAATATTTCCGCGGCACCTTAAAAGATATCGCCGAGACCTTCAAAAACCTTCCCGAATGCGATAAAAAAGGCGAATACGTCTTTATCTGCGAGGGAAAAAGCGAAAAAGACGATTTCTGGAAAGATATGACCGTCGAAGCCCACGTCGATTATTATATCTCTATGGGGCTATCCAAAATGGACGCCTGCAAAAACGCCGCCAAAGACCGCGGCGTCGGCAAAGGCGAGATATATAAAATCGTCAATAAATGATCCGGAGCGAAAAAAATGAGATCTTCCGTCAAAGCCATAAGCGTTCTTCTTGCCGCGGTGCTGCTGCTCGCGGTTTTTCCGCTTTGCGCTTTTTCGGCTGACACCGCCGTAAAGATAACCCTTTCCGGCCCCGATGTCGTCTACGTCGACGGCGAAATGGTCATAAGAATAAACGTCGACCCGACTACTCCTTTAGCCGCCGTCGAATTTTCGCTTTCCTACGACGAAAACTCCGTATCTCCGATAGTTACCGATAACGTCGATGACAAAATGGATTCCTTTTTCGTTTCCAAGCCGAAAGACTGGATACAGCTTTGCTACCTCGACGAGACCGAGCATAAATATTATCTCCGCTTCGCCGACGAAAGCGGCAAAAATCCGCTTAAAACATCCAATTCTCTCGTGATAGACGTTCCATTTAACGTCGTCGGCGCGGGCAATATCACCTTTTCTTCCGAAAATAAAGATATCATCGCCGTCGCGGATAAAGATTTGTCCGCGCTTACGGGCGTCGGCTCGTCGTTTTCCGCCGTTTCCTCGGGCGAGACCGAAAAATTCTCGGTGAATATAAAAGAGATCACCGACTGTAAAGAAAACGGCAAAATCACTTTGGAAACCGAGATAACCGACCTCGGCGACGGAAGCGGCCTTATCGCTTTCGAATATAAGCTCCTTTTCGATAAAAAGGTCTTTTCGCCCGTCTTGACCGAAAATTCCGAAAACGAAATGGATATCTTTATGGCGTCGTTCCCGAATAATAACTGGGAACAGATGTGCTCCTATAATAAAGACGAGGGCTCGTTCACTCTGCGCTTCGCCGCGCTCGAAGCTGGCAAAACCGACTCCGAGATATTAAAAATCGGCGACCGCGCCACCGTAAAAATCGAATTCAACGTCATCGGCGTCGAAGGCGACGTCGGCGAATTTTCGATTCCCTATAACTCGATAATCGCCGTCAACGGCGTTACCGGCGTCATTCAGGGCGTCGGAAACAAACTTTCCGTCTCTGTCTCCGAGCCCGACCCGATCCCCGTGATAGACGATAAATATACCGTCGTCGACGGTAAATATTTAAAATTCGTCGTCGAAAACACGTCGGTTGCCGCCTTTTTATCCGACCTTCGCGGCTTTAAACTTACCGATAAAAACGGCAAAGCAAAAACCTCGGGGACCGTCTTTACGGGCGATATCCTCGTCTCCGAAAACGGCGAAACCAAGCTTACCGTCTGCGTCCGCGGCGATGCCAACGGCAACGGGAAAGTCGACGCCACCGACTACGGGCTCGTCAAACGAAGCGTGCTCGGCACCTACGATATGACCCCCGAGCAAGCTATCGCCTGCGCGCTCAAAAACGGCGTTGCCCCCGTCGCGCTCGACTATAACCTCATAAAACGCCACGTTTTAAAAACCTATAACATAAATTCATAAAAGGTAAAATATGAAAAAGCTTTTCTGCTTCTGCCTCGCCGCCATTTTGCTTTTCTCCCTCGTTTCCTGCGGCGAAGAAATAGACGTCGAACGCGCCGATAAGCTCTCGCGTGATTTCATAAACGCGATTCTTTCCCGCGATGCCGAGAAAATTAACGTTTTGGCACACCCCGAAGCGAAAGATTCCTTCGAAAACGACGAATTTTTCGAAACTCTTACGAAAAACTATCTTATAGAAA
>JAZUJV010000130.1:0-6722 GCA_045642945.1 Eubacteriales bacterium
GCGCTTTAAAAGCTTTTTTGCCTACTTTTTTCACGAAAAAAGTAGGTCGGTTCCTTTTCTCGAAAAGGAACAATCGCGTATCCCGTTACGCTGCGTTCTCGCTTTCGGCGGGCTCGACGTAGATCCCGACCGCGATGTCCCAAAGCGCCGTAGCGTCTTCAAAGCGGTGAACGTATGTATCACATCCGAAAACGCCGATAACGAGCAATTCGTCGCCGTTCATACCCATAATGAGAACGCATTGTCCCGCCTTGCTCGTCCCGCCGGTCTTAAGCCCGAAAACGCCTTCGCGGTAATACTTCGAATTTGGGTTGATAAGATAGTTCGTGTTGCCCCATTTAAGCCCCTCAAAGCCCTCCGAAACGTAATTTTCGGGCATGACCTCGAAATAGGGAAGTGAGGTGTATTTCATAATAGTCTCGTTGTCCTTGACGAGATACGCGATGCGAAGCAGGTCGAGCATCGACGTATAGTGCCTGTCGTCGTGATACCCGTCGGGAGTAACGAAAACCGTGTTCGTAAGCCCGTCGAGCGTCGCCTGGATGTTCACCGCGTCCATAAACGCGTTTATTTCTTCCTTCGCGCTGACGCCTCCGCGCCCGAGTATTTTTCTGCCCGCCGCCGCGGCGACGGTGTAAGCCGCGTCGTTCCCGCTCGGAAGCATCATCGCCGCGATGAATGATTCTACGTCCATCGTCATCCCGATATCCAACCCCGCCGTCGAGGAATCGAGCGCGACCAGAAGCCGCTCTCTGCCTACGACAAGCGTCTCTTCGGGGTCTAAATACTGAAGCGCCACGTAAGCCGTGTAAAGCTTCGTGATCGAGGCGGGGAAGAGGTTTCCCTCAAACTCGCCGCTTAGATAGATAAGCCCCCTGTCCGAGCTGAAAACGAAAGCGTTTTTCGCGTATTGCGTCTTGTTCTCAAAATCTTCGTCGAAGTTTTCCTCGATAACGTCGGGAAGGTTGTAAACCTTTTCTTCGCTTACTTCCTCGCTCGTCTCCTCGAAGGATTCTTCGCTTGTCTCTTCGGAAAATTCAGAGGTCTCGTCGAAAGATTCCTCTTCGCTCCCGCAGGAAACCAAAAATATTAAAATCAAAGCGATGGCAAATGCCGAAAGCCTTTTCATACTTTTCTCCGTTTTATTGCTGTGAAATAGCGTATTTTGCCGAAAAATTCTCGAAATCGGTGCGGTATTGCTCGTTCTCTCCCGCCTTGACCGCGCCGAGATATTCGTGCGTGTCGAAAGAGCTCTCAAAAGATTCTATGACCGCGACCGCCACGTTCGAGCAATGGTCCGAAACTCTCTCGAAATTCGTGATGATGTCGGAAAGCACAAACCCGAGCTCGATAGTGCAGTTCCCCGACTGAAGCCTGCTTATGTGGTTGCTCTTGACCGTGTCGGTAAGCATATCTATAACCTGTTCAAGCGGCTCGACCTTCATCGCGAGCTTGACGTCGCGCTTCTCGAACGCTTCGACGGTGATGTCTAAAATCTCGTAAAGCGCCGCTTTTACCGTCTCTATCTCTTTTATCGCCTCGTCCGAGAATTTTATCTTTTTCTCGTGGATTTCGGAAGCCGTCTTCAAAAGGTTGCAGGCGTGGTCGCCGATACGCTCGAAATCGCCGATGGAATGAAGCATATTCGCGACGATTTGCGAGTCCTTGACGCTCAGATCGTGCGATGAAACCTTAACGAGATACGTCCCGAGCTTGTCCTCGTAGGTGTCGATGAGGTTTTCCTGCTCGGTAATCTCTTCCGCCTTTTTCGCGTCGTAGTCGGATAGGATCTCAAGCGACTTGAAAATCGCGTCCTTCGCCTTTTTCGCCATCTCGCCCGCCGCGATAAAGCTTTCCGAAACCGCTACCGACGGCGTCGCCAAAAGCCTTTCGTCCGGCGCGAAAACAACGCTTTCGCTCTTGTCTTTTCCGCGGATGATAAGGTTTGCGATAGATACGAGCGGCTTCCTGAAAGGAGTCCATAAAATCGTGTTGAAGATGTTGAACGCCGTGTGGATCAACGCTATCGTGAACGGATTTACAGCGTTTTCTATGAATCCGAAATCAAAAATCGCGTGCGCGCCGTAGAATAACAAAAGCCCGACCGTCGCGCCGACGAGGTTCGAAACTATGTGGATGACCGAAACCTTCTTCGCGTTTTTGCTTACTCCGAAGCTCGAAATGATCGACGTTACGCATGTCCCGATGTTCATACCGAGAATAAGCGGTATCGCCGCCTTGTATGATATCGCGCCCGTGAGCGACAGCGCTTGGAGAATACCGACGCCCGCCGCGGAGCTTTGGATGATTCCGGTGAATACCGCTCCGGCAACGATGCTAAGAAACGGGTTGTCGAAAGCCGTCAGCATCGAAACGAAGCTCTCGCTGTCCTTTAATGAGCTTACCGAGCTGCTCATAAGCACCATGCCGTACATCAGAACGGCAAACCCGACAAGAATGTTGCCGATATCCTTGCGCTTCTTGTTCTTGCCCATGATCATAAGAACGCCGAAAAGCGCGAAAACGAGCGAGAAAACCTCGGGCTTCAAAAGCTTTAAAAAGGTGTTGTCCGATTCCAAACCGACGAGCGACAAAAGCCAGCCCGTCAGCGTCGTGCCGACGTGCGCGCCCATAATAACGCCCACCGTCTGCGAAATCTCCATAATGCCCGAGTTCACAAGTCCGACCAGCATGACCGTCATCGCCGAGGACGACTGTAAAACGACGGTTATCCCCGCGCCGAGCAAAAGCCCCATGAAATAATTCGAGGTCATCCTCTTAAGCGTCGCTTCGAGCTTCCCGCCCGACATCTTCGCCAAGCCCCCGGACATAACGTTCATTCCGTAAAGAAAGAACGCCACCCCGCCGATAAGCGTGATAATTTCGATGATTCCCATATCAAAACCCTGCCTGTAGGAAAAAGTTCAACTTTCACCAATTACATTATACTACTTTATCTTATTATGTCAATATCGGCGGCTAAAATCACAAAGCATTCAGCGCGCTTCGCGATATAATTTCAAATTTCAAATTCCAAATTACAAATTATGGAACGTTTGCACCGCAAATGGAAATAAAAGAGATAAATTTGCCTGCGGCAAATGATATAAGAGATAAGTTCGCTGACGCGAACGATAAGAGAGCTAAACTCGGCTTCGCCGAGCGAGATAATTGCAAATTGCCAAGCAATTTGCAAGTTAAGGTACATTTGCTTGCGCAAATGGATTTTCATTATACTCGAATAACCGATACCGCAAGTGTAGGGTGCGGCGTCCCCGACGCACCGTATATCCTTGTTAAACCACTTTCTTGCGGCTATGAATATATACTTGTTGCTCCCACTATCCCGCGCGAACCGTATACTCGAATAACCGATACCGCAAGTGTAGGGTGCGGCGTCCCCGACGCACCGTATATTCTTGTTAAACCACTTTCTTGCGGCTATGTATAATACTTGCCGCTCCCACTATCCCGCGCGAACCGTTTTCGGATTCGAAGAGATATACTCCGTTCGCGCGGAATAGATAAGCTTGTAAGTCTGAACTGAACTTTTTCCCGCGAAAGTTTACTTTCGCGCATTAAAAGCTTTTTTGCTTACTTTTTTCTCGAAAAAAGTAAGGCTTTTCGGTTCCTTTTCTCGAAAAGGAACAAGAATATGCTTATTTAAAGAAGTTCCATTGTACCTCGGTGTGGACCTTGGAACCGGATTCGACGACGCTCTTGGTGCCGCCGGCGGGGTATTTGGAGATGTAGAGCTTGTTGGAGCCGGAGTTCATGTCCCAGAAACGCATCATGCCGTTGTCCTTGTCGAAGCAGGTGTCGGGCGTGAGGGCGCGGATGTCGATCTTGTAATCGGCGTTTTCGCCGTAGCCCCAGATGATAACTCTTTCGGCTTTCTTGGTCTCGTAGGTAGGTCCGTCGTAGTCGGGCGAGCCTTTTTTAAGGGTTTCGCAGACGGTCATGACGTTGCCGTCGCCGTCGAGCGCCGCGCAATAGAGGCCGTAGGGTTTTTCGATAGGCATCATGCCGGTATAGGACATAAGATAGTAAGCGGTCTTGACGTAGTCGTAGTCGACCTTTAAGGTGATCTGCGGACCGCAGAGGGTGTAATCTCTTACCGCGTAAGCGTAGATGTTGCTGTCGCTGTAATTGTATTTGCCGTCGTCTCCCGCGGGATCCCAGTAAAGCTGTGTCTTTTCGACGATGTGGATCTTCTTGGCGGTAGCGGACTGACCGACGGAGAGCTTGATCTCTTTCTCGTTCTGGTCGTAGATCTTGAATTCGCGAAGCTTTTCGTTGCCGTGGTTACCGCCCGACCATACCCACTGCGCGGAGGCGGAGGAGGCTACGCGGTAAACGTATTCCCAGTCGGTGCTTTCGCCGCAGAATACGTGGCTGCCCTTGCTGTCCTTGACGCTCCAGCCGCCGAGGTTCCAGGTTCCCCAAGGCGTGGTGTGCATGGTGAGCTCGACGTCGCCGCCTTCGGCTTTGTAATAGAAGGTGTACTGACCTTCTTTGGTTCTCTTGACGGTCATATCCCAGCTCGTGTAGACTTCATAGTCTTCGTGGGTGTCGACTTTGCCCTTCCAGGCTTCGGTAACGAAACCTCTGCCGTCCTGCGGGCCGTATTTGTCATAGATGTCGGTGGTGCCGAGCGCATAGCGTTTAAGAAGGAGATAGTCGGCGGAGTTGGCTTTGCCGTCTCCGTTTATGTCTGCCGCGGCGAGGAATACGCCTTCAATCTTGAAGGTGTTGAGACAATGGCGTTTAAGAAGCATATAGTCCTTTGCGTCGGCTTTGCCGTCGCCGTTGACGTCGCCGTCGATGATGAAGGTGTATTGAAGGTCAGCGACCTTCTTTTTCTTTTTGGTGAAGGTGTCGCCGGTAACGATTATGCCGCTCGTCTTTTCGCTGCCTTTGGCATCTTTGACGGTAACGCCTTCAAGCGAGTTGATCTGCTTTGCGAAAACGGTGAAATCGCTCTTGTCGGCAAGCCCTTTAAGATAGTTGCCGGAGATAACGAGGTTCTGGCGGTCTTTTATAAAGAATTCATCGTTGTAGCCGTCCTGGATCTCGCTGCCGGTGAATACTTCGACTTCGGAAACGAAGTTGAAGCCGCCGTTTCTGTGCTCGACCATTTTGACGTATCTCGCGGTGAGGAAGGTTTGGGGATAGAAGACGTAGTCGTAGTAATGTCCGTCGGCGTCTTCTTTTTTCGCTTCGCCCGCTAACGTGAAGTTGGTGCCGTCTTCGGAAATATAGAACTTGACGCTGCCGGGAAGCTGAATGCCCCAGCTTACAAGATCGCAGAATTCCGCGGAAAGCTTAACGATGTTGGTGTACTTTTTGCCGAGGTCGATGGTAACGTAGTGGTCGCTTATTCCTTCGGGGGAAGAATGGAAAGCGTACCATTCGCTGCCGCCGTCTTTAAGTCCCTTGACGCCGTCGGTAAGCTCGTTGCCGACCTTGTTGCGGTAGTTGCCCGTGTACTTGTCGGCGTCGATGGTATAGGGCTTCGAGCTGACATAGGAACAGCCCTTCGAAACGTTGGTGAGCCCGTCTGCCGCCGTCGCGCTGATAAGCGGAACGCAGGCGAGGATCGTCAGGATCGCAAGGATGAGACAAAGTGTTTTTTTCATGGTTTTGCTCCTTGTATATTTTATTTATTTTTTACATATGAAAGGTCAAAGTGTAAAGACGCTTGGAAAATAGTGCAGAATGGATGAAAACCGAGCGTCGCCGTAGTAATCTACGGCAGTCGAAGGTTTTCATTCATAGCACAAAATACGAATAAATGATTTTTGGGCGATAGCCGAAAAATCTACCTCAATACAGACTGAAAAATATGGATCGCTTTATTTTTGCTTTTTTGTTTTTGTGCGGTCTGCGCCATTTTACAGGCGGCTTAATTCTGTTTGTGGACGACGCTTCTATACTCGTCAAAGTATTTATAGAACTTACAAGTTTTCCCGTTCGTCGTCAGGAATTCGTATTGCTCGTCTTCGTCAAGCATGGCGTCGCAGACTAAATCACCCGTTTCCTCGTCGACGCGGGCGTATTCGCAGCTTTCACAAAGGTTATCAGTATTCATAATCTATGCAGGCGCGGCTTTCGCGAAGATTTTTCATAAATTCGCCGACGGCTTTGTGAAGCGGGTGGACGATATAGGCGTTCAGGTCGTCGAAATTCTTGTAGTCGGCGATAAGGATAAGGTCATAGTTGCTCTCCGCCTGCGCGTCAGCCCCGATGATGACCTCGGACGAGATAAGCTCGGGGATCTTCCCCTGAAGCGCTTTTAATTTCTCCGCCGTAAGACGAACGTTCTCGTCCTTCGACCTGCCCTCCGCGGACGGAAGAAATTTGAACATAACGATATGCTTGACCATAATTAACCTCGGAAACGTCAGATTTTATTTTAATTAAGGAACGGCTTGCACGAATGAAAATAAAAGATATAAATTTGCCTGCGGCAAATGATATAAGAGATAGACGCCTGCGGCGTGATATGAGAGATAAGCTCGGCTTCGCCGAGCGAGATAAGTTTGCTTCGCAAACGTTAAGGTGCATTTGCTTGCGCAAATGAATTTTTACAAGAGATAAACGCCTGCGGCGTGATATGAGAGATAAGCCCGGCTTCGCCGAGCGAGATAAGTTTGCTTCGCAAACGTTAAGGTACATTTGCTTGCGCAAATGATTTTTTATTATATAGCTTTAAAAGTTTT
>JAZUJV010000131.1:0-2288 GCA_045642945.1 Eubacteriales bacterium
GATACTGCGGAAGCGGGTTGCCGTAGCTGTCCTTGACGATAAGAAGCTTGCGCCCGTTGTGGCATACGCCCGATTCGACCTTAACGCAATATCTGTCGCCGCGTATGAACGTCGAATACCAGCTGCTCTTTTTATCGTCGGAAATTTCCCAGAAAAGTCCGTCCTCGTGCTTCTTCGGCGAGGTGAAATCTTCTCTGTTGTAATATGTCGCCGTGTAATCCACCGTGGGAATATAGGTTACGAAATCCTCCGCGCTGGCAAGCACCTTCGGGTTGTAGTTCGAATACTTATACATCGTCCCGACGTAGCCTTCGCGGACGTTTTTCTCGAAATGCGTCAGATCGTCGAAGGGAAGTCCCAACTGCTTGGTAAACGCTTCGCTCGCGTAATAAGCTGCAAGTCCGGTCCAATGGTGGTCGGTAAGGAAATATATCGGCTCTCCCGAATGTTTCTCAAGCGTGTCGTAAACGTTTATCGGCGTTATCCTGTCGCTTAAATGCTCGTTGATATTGTCGATATTGTCCTTGTTCGCGCTCGCCGTCTTGCTGTAAGCTTCCTGCTTTGCGTTCTTGATATAGTAAGCGCTCGCCTTCGGCACTACCATCGAATAAACGTTCACGTCGTCGTCAAGCGTCGCCGCGAATTCGTTAAGCATATCCGCGAAAACTATCCCGTTGTTGAAGTTTCCGCTGAATACCTCCATCGTTCTGTTTCCGATAATTATTATCGTGCCGCTTAATTCCGCTTCGTTCTGCTCGGGCTCGGCGGAAGACGTCTCGGAGCTTGTCTCTCCCGCGCTCGCGTCGCTCGTCTCGGCTTGTGATTTTTCTTCGCCGGATATATCTATGCTCGATTCGGCTTCGGTATAATCCGCTTGCGATTCGTCGGCGTCGGGTACGTCGATGACCTCTTCTTCCGGCGCTATACCGTATATGGAGCGTATTCTCGTCTCGATATCAATAAACCTGTCGCGAAGACAAATCGTATCCGAGAAATAGTTGGTTATTCCTTTGAAATATTCACCGCTTTTCAGCGCTTCGATGCTGAATTCTGGCCATTCGTAAAGCGTGCTGTAATCCGATTGCGTCGTTCTCGGGAAGAAAATGCAGAAAACGAACATAAACGCGAACGTCAGCGCGATAAGACAAAGGCATATTGTCGAAATTGTTTTCTTCATATTAAAAGTCTCCGTAAAGGAACGGGTTATTCGAGCTGAACGTCTTTACGAGCACCGAGGTATCGGTAAAGAGAAGAAGCAGGATAAACGCCGTAAGACAAACCGTCGCCGCGGTCTGGACCGATTGCTTCGAGTTCTTTAGCTTGTCCTTGATGATCTGAGTGAACGGGAAGCAGGCGATAAGCGATACGATGAAGATGAACAGATAGCTCATAAGCGCTTCGCTCGTGTCGGAATTCCAAAGCGCGTTTCCGTTCGCACCGACGATGTTCTTGAAGAACGTGCCGATATCCGCGAAATTCTTGAATCTGAATATCGCAAATCCGAGAACGATAACGAGCTTGTTGTAAATATGCATAACGACGTCGGGAACTTTTTTAAGGTTCTTTTTGCCGATCTTCGTTTCGAGGAATACGAATACGCCGAAATAAAGACCCCATACTATATAGTTCCAGCTCGCGCCGTGCCATATACCCGTGGTGAACCATACGAGGAACAGCGACAGCGTCGCTCTGCGCTTCCCGAATATCGGAACGTAAAGCAGATAGTCGCGGAAGAACGACCCGAGCGATATGTGCCATCTCTGCCAGTATTCCGAAATCGAGCGCGTCATAAACGGATATTTGAAGTTTTCGTCGAAGTGGAACCCGAATATCCTGCCCATGCCGATAGCCATATCGGAATATCCCGAGAAGTCGAAATATACCTGCATAGAATACGCGATAATGCCTATCCACGTCCCGCCGACGGTCGCGTTTGCGAAAACTCCGCCTTCGGTCTCCATAAAGCATTGCTGAACGAGCAGATAAAGATTGTTCGCGAGCAAAATTTTCTTCGAAAGCCCGACGATAACTCTCGCGAATCCTTCGATAGCGTCGTTTACCGAGGTGTGTCTGTCGTTTATCTCGTCAGCTATTGTCTGATAGCGTACTATGGGACCCGAAACGAGCTGCGGGAAGAGGGAAATATAAAGCAAAAGCTTTCCGTAGTTTTTCTGTACGGGCACCTTTTCCCAGTAAACGTCGACCATATACGAAATTATCTGGAAGGTATAAAAGCTTATACCGAGCATAAGCGTTATGCCCGTTTTCGGAATATCGACGCCGGGTAT
>JAZUJV010000132.1:0-6205 GCA_045642945.1 Eubacteriales bacterium
GACGCTGAAGAAGCATTTTCGAAGTTGGTTTCGATGGATGAAAGCAAAAAATAATTGAACATGAAAATATCTATAAACACCTGCAAGCTTCTTTGCGGGTGTTTTGCGTTTAGTTTATTAAAGCCTAAGAATTTTGTGAAAAGGTTTTGACAAACACAAAAAATCCAGTATAATTGTTCTATACAAAAAAGATGGAAGCACGGAACGTTAACGTATATTCGTGAAATCAGAAGAGACGGAAAGATTCTGTGGGAGAATAAAAATATATAAATCTATTGAAATAATAATCAGATTGTGTTAATATACTCGAAATAAATTATTTAAAATTTTCACAAGAGGACCAGATTATGAAAAAACGTATTATAGGTATTTTTCTTACCGCTGTAATGCTTATCGGCATCCTGCCTCTCGCCGCGATACCCGTCATTGCGGAAGACCACGGCCTTATCGTTACCAGAGGCGGAGAACCTGCGAAACAGGGCACGGACTATCAATGGATAAAATACACCGGTAACCAATATTATCGGTTGTATATTTATAAAGACGGATTGACTATTTCCGGAAGCGCCGCCGACAATGAATTTGTCATCGTTAATGACGGCGTCTCGGATTTAACTATCGAGAATGTGAATATCAGTTGCACGGATTCATGGGCAATAGATTTCGCCACAAAATCCTGTAAACTGATTTTGAAAGGCGATAACACCGTCTTTGGCAGCATATTCGGTATTGAATTTTCCGGCGGCGGTGAAATTGCAGGCGAAGGAAATCTGACGGCGAATGGCGGTACTACCGGCATTCGTGCAAGCAGTAAACTTGTCGTTTCCGCTTCCGGAGCGATATACGCAAAAGGCGGTCTCTTCGGCATTAACGGAACGGGCGGCATTGAAATTTCCGACGACGTGAGTAAGATCGTCCTTTTCGGCAGCCGTGAAGACGTCGGCAGCGGTATTTCCTGGGGCTCCAGCTATATAACGCTCGGCAGCGGACTGAAAGTAAAAGGATCTTCTTCGACTACCGAAGAGGAAGAATCGAAAATCAACAACGGCGTTACTGCCGGCGAGGGACGCTATAATGCCGGCAGATATTCAAGCAAAAATATCATTATCGAACACGCCGACCTGACGGTTACCAAGGGAGACAAAGCGGCCGAATGGGGCACGGATTATGTCTGGAGCGAAAACGACGCGAATAAACTTATCATAAAATCCGAAGGCCTTACTGTTTCCGGCACGACAGAAAAGGAATGCATCTACGTCAGCAACGACGTAAGTGAACTCACTATCGAAAATTTATCCGCCGCGCTTTCGGGCAAAAGAATAATTGAATTCGCCAATACAAACAATGACTGTAAGCTAATCGTTAAAGGCAATAATACAATAACTACAGACCGTAAAAATTACGGTATATATTTCACCAATAACGGCGAAATTACCGGTGACGGTAATTTGAAGATAACGAACACTCTTTGCGATATTATTTCCGAAGGCAAACTTATTATATCCGCTTCGGGAACTATTATTGCGAAAAGCGTAGTCCTGGGAATATACGGTAAATCGGGACTCGAATTTACCGATACCGTAGGTAAAGTAATTGCCGGCGGCCAGGAAAACGGCTACGGCGCAATCAAATTGGGTGGTGACGGCATGAAGGTAGCCCCCGAACTGATGATAAGAGGCACAACAAAATACGAAGCCGAAGAATCCGAGATAGACGAATACGTTTCTTATAAAGTTGAAGATATGTACGTAGAGGTCATAAACCCCAGAGTAACGACCATCTATCCGTCGGCGAGGACGATTCTCGTACTTTCGCATAAAGAGCATATCTATACGGACGGCATATATATCGATAACGGCGATGGCACACATTCGCGTCAGTGCTTCTGCGATTATGTTGATAATTCAGAGCTCGGAACGGCAGAACACGACTATTCCGAACTGTTCCGCGATAACGGTGACGGCACTCATTCGCCGGCTTGCGTTTGCGGCTTGTTTGTTGACACCGTTGCCTTCAAACATAAATTCGTAAACGGCGTCTGTGCTTGCGGTGCTGTGAAACCGATTATAAACGAATACTTTATCATCAACGGAAAAGACGGAGTCGGCTCAATGCAATGGAACGACGAGATCGTCTACGATGCGTCCGTGAACAACACTATCTATGTTGAAGCGGGCAAGAGATCGAGCGTCTTACTTAGACCTTCGGAACTAAGAGCTTGGAAATATTCTACTTCGGCAGGCGAAAATGCTTTTATTGCCTGCTATTATAAGCCTGTTTCCATGGGCAGTTATATCGCTTATAACTGCTACCTTTTGGGCAAATCCTATGATTCATATATGTTGGGCGATTACGCGGAAGCATGCATATTTTCCGGCGCGGCCGCCGGCGATTCCATTACGGTTTCGAATATCGTTTTCCAGCAGGGAAGCTCTTATGGTTGGAGGTATGAAACTGAGGTGTCCTCCACGGTAGTCATATTATCACGGGAGGATATCATCAAAAAGACGATAACGTCCCGTACCTATCCGCTCTATATCTCCGTCGGCTCCGGTTTTGATTCGCTCGATTCTGACGGAACGTTATATATCGCTTCCGATTACGAAATATTCAACAAAACGCAGGAACACAGCGAGTGTGCTTCGGGATATATCGACCCGAGCATCGTCGAAAGCGAAGATTTCGTAATAAACGAAAACGGTGATATCCAAGGCATCTTCGATCCCACCGGAGAAAAAGTAAAAGAGTTCATAAGCGGAATAGACTTCGACGGAATTTTCGATAAAATAGTCGCCTATAACTCCGATTCCGCTAATTCTGCTTCGTACATTTACGCCGACGACGGTAAAATAGTTACGAACAGCAACAAAAACAACTACGAAATCATTCCCACGGTCGTGAAGATACATAATTCTGCTGACGCGGCAGTTAACGGCTGGTATATCAACCTTGCATTAAAGAAAAAACCCGTCGTGTCCTACGATTTGAACGCACCGGACGGATGTGGCTTCAGCTACAAACCCATGGGCGCTACAAACTATACGCTTCGGACGACTTTGCCCGATTCCGCGAATTACGATGACGTTCTTGCAAATGGTCTCGGCAAACTTTCGAATTATAAGAGCGGAGATACCTACGAAATTGCCTCCGGTGACAAGGTATATATAAGATACTCCGGCAATTTGAACCAGCAAATCATATTCCTCGGCTGGAATACCGAGAAAGACGGAAGCGGCGAAATGTACGCTCCCGGCGACAAGCCTGAGTTCGATAAAAACACAACGCTCTACGCTATCTGGGGTGAAACCTACGTCGTCCATTATTATCAGGACTCTTACATAGCTTCGAGACCCGCTGAGAACCGTATCTATACAAGCACCGTTGTCGGAATTATAGGCTCACAGATAGTTCTTAAACAAGGCACCGGTGCCGGCGAACTTAACTTTGCTCTTAGTAAAGTCGGCGATGATTACGATGACGGTATGCAGAAGAGCACCGCCACCGTTGCGGTAGGCGGAAGTGCCACCGTTGCCGTACTCTATACCAAACCCGACCACGTTCATACCGCGGGAAGTACCTATATGTATGACGGCAACGCTCACTGGTTCGTCTGCGGTACCGAAAACTGCGGACTCGTAACCGTCGAGGACTACCTGAACGCGTTTGCCGAGAGTACCAGCGGACGCCTTAAAGACAAACTCGGTTACGGCGAGCACACCGACGACGATCACGACTGCGTCTGTGACGTATGCGAAGGCGCTATCGAACATCAGTGGACGATAGACGAACATAATCACAAATGCGATAACTGTCTACTCGAAGGCAAGCATACCGACTCCGATAAAAACGATATCTGCGATATCTGCGGTGCCAAAGGCGTTGCATACTATTGTCCGACCTGCGACGGGAGAGGAATACTCGGCGGCACTGTCGAATGTGAAAAATGCCGGGGATTTGGAGAAATCAACATAATTTGCCCTATGTGCGACGATTTCGATGAAATAACTTGCCCCGAATGCAATGGTACCGAGCCAGATTGTGATTATTGCGGTGGCGGATGCACTGAAAAATGCCCCAAATGTGAAGGCGAAGGAACTGTTGAATGTACCAAATGCGGCGGAGGCGGATCTATGAACTGCCCCTACTGTGATGGCTATGGATGTGACAAATGCGGAGATACAGGCACCATCGATTGCAATCGGTGCGAGGGCAGCGGAGTAATTACGTGCGGTATTTGCAACGGTGCTACAGAAATAGCATGTACACATTGCAACGGCACAGGCGATGGAATCTGCGAAAAATGTAATAATAGCGGTTATATTACCTGCCCTGAATGCAACGGCGAAGGTTCTTTCGACATTAAATGCCCTGAATGTAACGGCGAGGGCTACATCGATTTGGGTGAAGAAATGGTCTGCCCCGATTGCCACGGCAGCGAATATCATACTCACTTCTGGGAATCTGTCAACGAAAAGACTCATAAGTGTCCGTGCGGGGAAGTGGGAAACCATTTCGACGAAGATATGGATGAATACTGCGACGTTTGCGGCGAAATTCTCGGCTACGAATTCGTCGTCGTTTCGCTCGGCGCGAAGATAAATACCAAAACTCATTCTCTCCGTCTCGGCGCGTTCTATAACGGATATATTCTTGAAAAAGAAGAGCGCGAAGCGGTCAAAGACCTCGGAGCTATCTTCTATCCGTCCAAGCTTCTCGGTGAAGAAACCCTCAATCTTGATAATACGAAAGCTGTTCGCATGAGCGCGACGGGCATTGAGGTATTCGACTCCGAAAAGACATTTGAAGATTACGAAACCTTTACGTTCTACGTTACTATCGTAAACATACCCGAAAACGGTTGGAATACAAAAATCGCGTTCCGCCCGTATATCATTCTCGGCGACGGGACTACCGAATACGGCGAAGTCATGGAAAGATGCTATAACGACGTCGTAGCCGTAAAATTAAAATAAACACGCAATAATACGATATTTACGGAAAAGCGTCGTTGCACAAAACAACGGCGCTTTTTCTATTGGTTTTTTATGTAATAAACACTTGCAAACAATTTGCAAATATGTTAATATATTTTTAATTATTTTTTTCAAATCAAAAAAGCGAGGACCAAATTATGAAAAAACGTATCATCGGTATTTTGCTTTCGGTCGTAATGATCGTCGGCATACTACCTCTCGGCGCGATACCCGTATTCGCGGACGACGAATGTGTCCATGCGGATAATGACGGCGACGGTTTTTGTGATAACTGCAATGCCGTAAAGTATCTTGCATGGAACGAGACGGATGAAATCATTGAAGAACTGTATTATGAAGGCGAATGTGATAATATCGTCGTCGCGGACTCTGTTCTCGAGGCGGGGTGGTATTACGTTCCGCACGCGTATCTCCGCGAAGGCTTTACCATAAGCGGCGACGCGCATATAATTCTTTTAGACGATTTACAGTTTGACGTCGAAGGCAGCATTATTATTCCCGAGGGCTCGTCTCTTTCGATTTATTCCGCGTCGAATAAAAGAAACAGCGGAACTATGGTCGTTTCGGGCGAAGCGCTCACCTCCGGCACGGCGAAGGACACCATATCGGGTAACGGCACTCTTAACGTCCACAGCGGTAAAGTAACCGTCAACGGCGGATGGTATAACGCCGACGGTCAAGCTGCCATTACCGTTAATAACCTTAACGTTTACGGCGGTGAACTGTACGCTTACGGTGCAAGCGGCATCAACGGAACGGACGGTGCAAAAAACGGCGGAGCCGCAATTAAAAGCAATGTCAATATTTCCGGCGGCGTTGTCAACGCTTTCGGCGGTGCTTCTACTTATTATACCGGTTCAACAAGTATTGGCGAATTTTTTCAAGGTGTTCCCGGTGCGGGAATCGAAGGCAATATAACCATTTCCGGCGGTACGGTGTACGCCAAAGGTTCAAGCTGCAATGGATCTAATCCGGCAACGGTCGGAATTAAAGGCAATATCGTATTTGGCGGCGGTATAGTCAGCGTTGTGTCCGGTAATATTAACGCAGACCCGATTTCGGGAACGTTTACTCTCGTTGAAGGAGTTACGCTTTATAACGGTACTGACAACACTGTAATTGAGCCGGAAAATCCCGATGCTTATTATGAGGCTTTACTGGCATCGGCTTTCAGTGAAAGCGGTGTAAATAAAATCAGATTCTATTCACTT
>JAZUJV010000133.1:0-2572 GCA_045642945.1 Eubacteriales bacterium
CGTCTTTATCGGGATAGTAACCCGAAAAGACGTGATAAAATTCCTTTGCGACAGCTATTTCAAAAAATAAAGAATCGCCCGCTGACTTTTCAGCGGGCTTTTTTGCGCTTTCGCGCTCGATACAGTATATTTTCAAATCACTTTCGCTGATAATTTAACAATTTGTTAATTTCGCTTTTTCCGCTTGAAATACGCTCGCTTCCGTGTTATAATGTATTCGCCAAACAAACCGAATACTGTAAGATGTGGTATATTATTTAAGTAATATATCTTTTTCGCTTTTCCCAAGTCAGATTTGATAAAATGCAGATCCACTTGGGAAAGCAGTTGTTCATAATTGAATATATTGCATCTTACCGGTTTGTTTGGCGACAACCGGATCTGCGTTTTTTGCGGCAGCTTCGGCTGCCGCATTTTTATTTTACGGGAAAGGAGGGCGCGTTCTGGGTTTTGTTTTTCGTTAAATTTTTATTATCGCGTCTTCCAAATATAAAAAGGAGAGTTTAATTATGAAAAAAGCAATTCGTTTTTTTGTAACCCTGCTACTTTGCGCATTATTATGTTGCGAATCAGCTTTGATTGCCTTCGCTTCAACATCGCAAACCAGTACTGGATACCAAACGGGGCTGGTTAACAGTTTCTCTGCTCAAGCTCAGTCGTATTTGAAAACGCACACAGTCGCTCAAACGATTGATTATCTCGGAACGCTTGACGACCACTTTAAGGTCGGCACGAGTTTACCCAGTGGATTTAATGGTCATTGTTGGAATCATACAAAAGAAATGACAATGATGATGTTTGGCGTATCAATCCCGACCGGTACGGGTACTTACTATTTAACGGAAGGATCGTCTGGAGCTGATTGGAAAAACTGGTATATGGTCGGTCAGGTTAATAACGCCAGTGACAGCACTGTATGGGCATTGCTGCAAAAGTCGCAACCCGGAGACTTAGTTCAATATACAAGCTCATATACAAATTATGAAGGCGCTAATTACTCGCATACTGCTTTGATTTACTCCAACGATGGGAGCACGGTAAAAACATATAACTGCTCCAGTTTCAAGATTAATTTAAAATCTGTCACAAATTCAACAGTATCGTCGGTGCTTGGGAACTTCGCCGCTTCGAATAGAGGCATGACTATTTATAGATGTAATAAATATGAAGCTACAAACGACCCAAACATAGTTGAATATAAGAGCACGGAAAGCACTTCTGCTAAAGGACTTTACTTAACCGTAGCGGACAGCGTTATTATCAGAAGCAGCCCGAATTCAAGCGGCACCCAAACCGGTTCGGTCGCGAAAAACGATATCGTCGAAGTGGTTTCTTCCGGAAAGAATCTTGCGGGTAATACTTGGTATAAACTTTCGGATGGATGCTACACGTATCCGGATATAAGCGGAACCCCGAGATATAAAAGAATAACCGATGCTTTTGTGATAATAAAGCCCGATGCCGCAACGCAGAGTAAATATTCTATTGAAAACGGTTATATCAACGGCAGAATATTGCCCAACCCATACATCAGCGGCGCGAAGCCGTCGGCAATTACTTCTTTCGGTGTGATTCTTTATACGAAAAGCGGCTCTTCCTATACCGAGGTTGCCCGCGGTACCGATACGACACCGTTCACCGATACGTCTGTAATAAATTTTTGGTATAACGTTTCGCAAAATCCCACTTCGTCAAATACGAAGTTCTATAATAACGGTGTAAGATTTATGCCGAAGGCGGGAACGACTTATTACTATAAAGTATTTGTCAATTACAGCGGTAAATCGGTAGTATGCGGAAACTATGCGAATTCTTCGGGCTATTTTTCTTTCGTGGCGCCCGGTTCCTCCGTTGCTACAACCTATACTATTTCCTATAACGCCAACGGCGGCTCGGGTGCGCCGTCTTCTCAGACAAAGACCAAGGATGTAACTCTTACGCTTTCTTCGACAAAGCCTACCCGCACAGGATATTCCTTCCTCGGCTGGTCGACATCTTCCACGGCTACCTCGGCGACCTATTCTGCCGGAGGCTCGTTCACTTCTAACGCGAACACTACGCTTTACGCGGTTTGGAAAGCTAACACCTACACTGTTTCCTACAACGCCAACGGCGGTTCCGGCGCACCGTCTTCCCAAACGAAGACTTACGGCGTAACTCTTTATCTTTCGTCCACAGTTCCGACTCGCTCGGGTTATACCTTCCTCGGCTGGTCGACTTCTTCCTCGGCTGCTTCGGCGACCTATTCCGCAGGCGGTTCGTTTACATCAAACGCCGACACTACGCTTTATGCAGTTTGGAAAGCTAATACCTATACCGTTTCCTATAATGCCAACGGAGGCTCGGGCGCACCGTCTTCGCAAACTAAAACACACGGCGTAACTCTTACGCTTTCGTCTACGGCTCCTGCCCGCTCGGGTTATATCTTCCTCGGTTGGTCAACACCTTCTACGGCTACTTCGGCGACCTATTCCGCAGGTGGTTCGTTTACATCAAACGCCGACACTACGCTTTACGCGGTATGGAAGAAAAACGAAGACACGTCGCCAAAATTTGAAACCGTTATTTCCGC